>JALVAL010000020.1 GCA_027011205.1 Gammaproteobacteria bacterium | reverse complement strand
CATATAATATGGTTCGTTTTTCTACCACTTAATACCTGGATGAGCCGCAAATACTGCAATTTCCTGTTGGGTCAGGCGTTAAATATCATATAAATCACCTTTTGGAGCTTATATGTCCCAATATCCACTTATTATTGATGTCCAGACTTTAAACGATCATCTTATAGATGATAATTTGTTAATAATTGATCTGTGTAAACGGGAATTATATAAGGCAAACCATATACCTGGTGCTGTTCATTTTGATTATGGTCATATTATTAAAGTAGAAAAACCTGTTATGGGGCTGGTACCCGATGATACACATTTGCAAACTGTCTTCTCTGCACTGGGCATTTCCAGTACTACTCATGTTGTGGCTTATGATGATGAAGGCGGTGGTAAAGCCTGTCGTTTACTCTGGACTCTGGAACTGACAGGCCATCACAAAGTTTCCCTGCTTAATGGTGGTATTTTTGCCTGGGCCAATAACGGCCTGTCATTAGAACAGCACCAGAACCATCCGAACCCTGCATCTTTTGCGCTGCTTAAGGACACATCGGTTATTGCGACACTGGATTATTTACAAAGCAGACTGGGTGAGCCGGAGATACAAATTCTGGATGCCCGTTCAGTAGCGGAATACCGGGGTTCAAAAAACTTTGCTCAAAAGGGAGGGCATATTCCTGGAGCCATTCATTATGAGTGGATTGATGCTATGGATAGAAATAATAACCTGTGTCTGCTGCCCATGGCACAATTAAAGGCAACCCTGGCTGAAAAAGGTTTTGACCGGGATAAAACCATTGTCACCTACTGCCATAGTCATCATCGTTCCTCCTTTTCCTATTATCTACTGAAGGCTGCCGGTTTCAGGCGGGTTAAAGGCTACGCTGGTTCCTGGTCTGAATGGGGTAATCACCCCCATACCCCCGTAGAAATGGTAGCTGATTAATCACTTTCAGGGCTTAAAACTGGAAAATTTGACAGCATTGTCTAGACTGGAAAATGTTCTCACAAGAATAAAAGTAATAATAATGAATACATCTATATTGAATAGTGATGAGCGCAGGATCTGCGAACGCATTGTTCTCAATCGTAATGTGCTTGTTGCTTTAATAAATGGCCAACAACTCAATGGTATCACAATTGATATCAGTCTTGGAGGGGTTTGTATTGCCGTTCAGGAAAAACTGGAGCACAATTTACAGCAGCAGACTGCACAACTATTTATAAAGGACAAAGAGGGAAATTTGTCACCTGAATTTCCCTGTACGATTGTTCGTCAAGGGGGAGATAGTCTGTGTCTTAAGCTGGATAGAGCAAAATCCAGCAAGTTCGGTATGATGCTGACTAAGGGACTGTTTAAAAAGAAAATTGTTTCACAATGAGTTGTAAGTTGTAAGTCAGGAGTTTTGTGTGTGTATTAAGGCCGGTAATAATGAATTAGGTTCTGTAAAGGCGCTTATGTCTATGAGTCTCAATGCACTGATTGCTGAGGTGTTTGAACAGGATCTGGAAAAACTGAAAAAGAGTCTCTCTTTGACACGCGATCTCGGCATGAATGAACTTAAGCAAGCAGAGCTGAGTCATATGATTGCTGAGTATTTTGATGATCTGAATGTAAATTTTGCTAAGATTGATACGCTTGAACAACTTTTTCAGACGGTTGTTGAAGTTGAATTTGAAGATATTCCTGAAAATGCTTTTGAGCTTTAATTTATAACAGATTAAAGAATGTATGCTATGCAATTGTATATTAACAGACTCCTAGAACCATTTTCGTATTTTGAAATAAACCAGCATAATGACTGGTATAATGAATATTAACAAATTGCTCCAGAAGAAACCTTCCTTTGATTGTAAAATAGTTTCGTATTTAAAATTCATTCCGAAGTATCCTGTCAGAAATGAAAGGGGTATAAAAATTGTTGCAATAATAGAAAGTGTTTTCATGATCTCATTCATGCGATTACTTAGTATAGAGAGGTAAATATCCAGAAATCCCGATACGGTATCCCGGTATCCCTCGACAGTATCAAGAATTTCGATAGTGTGATCATAGAGATCTTTAAAATATATACGGTTCTGTTCATCAATGAAATCAGAGCGAATTAATGCATTGATAGATTCTCTCATGGGCCAGACTGCACGTCGGATGGCAATCAACTCTCCCTTGATGGTATGTATCTTTGCAACGCTATTGCTATCGGGATCGTTCAAAACCTCATTTTCCAGGTCTTCAATGTCTTCACCTAGTTTTTCAAGAACAAAGAAATAACTGTCCAGTAAAAAATCAGCGAGTGAAAAGAAAAGATATTGACTATTGCGGCTTCTTACTCTGCCTGAAGCCTTATTAATACGCTCTGTCACAGGAGAGAATGGGTCTGGAAGATCAGAAAAAGAAAGCAGGAAGTTTTTGAAAAGAATAAAGGAATGATGATTGAAAAGAAGTTCTGATTTACTATGACTTACTGATTTTAAAATAATGAAAAGATAGTTTTCATATTCGTCAACCTTTGGTCTGTGTGTAACGGTTAACAGATCTTCTGTAACAAGGGGGTGAATTTGTAGTTGATCACAGATCTTACGAATTTTATCTTCATCACTGATTGGCGTAATATGACTCCAGCATTGATAATTTTTAGCCTCAGCAAGATCAGGATGCGGGAGTGTTGTGAACTTTTCTACAAACTCTGTATTATAGCAAAGGGTTGTGATAACTGGTTCTTGTTGCGGTACGCTGCCGGTGTATTTTGCAGATCCTGGAAGTTCACCTTGTTTATTAGGGGCCATTTTTTTCTTATCGCCAAAAGGGGGTGGATATTTAACGGTATTAGTTTCCTGAATGGTTCGGTTCTGATTACATTGGGTTTCATCATATCTGCTATTCTGGCCAGGTTCAACTTTTTAGAAGAGTTGTTTATGTTGCGTTGCTTATATCCTTTA
Organism: Gammaproteobacteria bacterium; assembly: GCA_027011205.1. Lineage (GTDB taxonomy): Bacteria > Pseudomonadota > Gammaproteobacteria > GRL18 > GRL18 > JANELJ01. Next base: position 11,776 of record JALVAL010000020.1, on the reverse strand, counting down.
TTCAATCCAGTTCTGCCTCCTTCAATTACATCCTTATAGAATTATGCACCAAAATAGAGCTTTTTGGGGTGCATAATGTTATTTATAATAACTCGGTACTTTTATATGTTTTTAACTTATTGAAATAATTAGTTAAGATTCTATCTGGCACATTAAGTGCTTTCTATATTAGCAATTTATTAATTAATATATCCAGAGTTAAGAGAACGGAGCATAATATGAAAGAAAAACTGGTCATGATCGGAAACGGTATGGCAGGTATGCGTACCATTGAGGAGTTATTGAAAATAGCCCCTGATATGTATGATATTACTGTCTTTGGCGATGAGCCATATGGCAACTACAACCGTATTTTACTTTCCCCGGTACTGGCGGGTGACAAGACCATTGATGACATTATGCTCAATACCATTGAATGGTATGAAGAAAATAATATTAAACTGCATGCTGGCAAAAAGGTCACCGAAATTAATCGTATTGCCCGCACGGTAACCGCGCAAGACGGTACGGTTGAAGAATATGACCGTCTGCTAATTGCCACCGGCTCTAAACCTTTCATTATTCCAGTACCGGGTCATGATAAAGAAGGGGTGATTTCCTTCCGTGACATTAAAGATGTCGATACCATGCTTGCAGCGACTAAAAACTTCAAACATGCCACCGTTATTGGTGGTGGTCTGCTGGGACTGGAAGCTGCTAATGGCATGATGCAGCATGGTATGAATGTGACCGTGGTTCATCTGGGTGACACCCTGATGGAACGTCAGATGGATAAAGTATCAGGAACAATGCTCAAAAAATCTCTGCAAGATAAGGGCATGGATTTTCGAATGGAAGCTCAGACGGCGGAAATTACCGGTAATGGCCGGGTCAGCGGCATTAAATTTGCTGACGGCACTTCCCTGGAAACTGATTTAGTGGTCATGGCGGTGGGTATTCGTCCTAATATCGAACTGGCACAGCAGGCCGGCCTGCATTGTGAGCGGGGTATTGTGGTCAATGATACCATGCAGACCTATGATCCGGTGATTTACTCTGTGGGTGAATGTGTTCAGCATCGCGGTGAAACCTATGGTCTGGTCGCGCCATTGTTTGAAATGGCAAAGGTCTGTGCTAATCATCTGGCTAAAATGGGTATTGGCCTGTATGAAGGTTCTGTTACTTCAACCAAACTGAAAGTAACCGGTATTGATTTATTCTCTGCCGGTGACTTTACCGGTAATGAAGACACTGAAGAAATGGTTATGCAGGATGCCAGCAGTGGTTTATACAAAAAGCTGGTACTAAGGAATAATAAGTTAATCGGTTCGGTTCTATATGGTGATACCAAAGAAGGGGCCTGGTACTTCCAGTTAATGCGTACCGGTCAGGATATTTCTGACCTGCGCGATAAATTACTCTTTGGTGAGTCTCATCTGGGTGACTCGGGTCATGGCGGTGATCATATTGGCCTGATGTCCGATGACACTGAAATCTGTGGTTGCAATGGTGTCTGTAAAGGCGATATTGTTAAAGCTATTACTACCGAAGGTCTGTTTACCCTGGATGAAGTGCGTGCCCATACCAAGGCCTCTGCTTCCTGTGGTTCCTGTACCGGTCTGGTTGAACAGATCCTTGAATTTACACTGGGCAGTGATTATGAAGCACCTGAAGCTAAACCCCTGTGTAAATGTACCGACCACTCTCATGAAGAAGTTCGTCAAGCCATTCGTGAGCGCAAACTCACTTCCATTAATGATGTACGCCGTTCTTTGAACTGGAAAACCGAAGACGGTTGTCCGGCCTGTCGTATGGCATTGAACTATTATGTCCAGAGTGCCTGGCATAACGAAGCTCAGGATGATCCTCAATCACGCTTTATTAACGAGCGAGCTCATGCCAATATTCAGAAAGACGGCCGTTATTCAGTGATCCCAAGAATGTGGGGCGGCATGACCACTCCGAATGAACTGCGTGCGATTGCCAATGTTGCAGAAAAATACGAAATTAAAGACGTGCACTTAACCGGTGGTCAGCGTATTGGCCTGTATGGCGTAGAAAAAGAGGTACTGCCAAAAATCTGGGCGGACTTGAATGAGGCCGGAATGGTTTCAGGACATGCTTATGGTAAGGCCATGCGTACAGTCAAAACCTGTGTCGGTAAACAATGGTGTCGTTTCGGCACACAGGATTCCACGGCATTAGGCATAAAACTGGAAGAACTCACCTGGGCATCCTGGATGCCACACAAGTTCAAACTGGCGGTTTCCGGCTGTCCTCGTAACTGTGCTGAAGCCACTATTAAAGACTTTGGCGTGGTGTGTGTGGATTCCGGTTATGAACTGCATATCGGTGGTAATGGCGGTATTAAGGTAAGAGCAACGGATTTACTCTGTAATGTTGCAACCGAAGAGGATGTTCTTGAATACTGTGGTGCATTCATCCAGTTCTATCGTGAAGATGCACATTATCTCGAAAGAACTGCCCCCTGGGTTGAGCGTATTGGTTTTAGCCGTATTGAAGATACCGTTGTGAAAAACGAAGAGAAGCGTAAACATTATTATAAACGTTTCCTTGAAGCACAGAAAATTGCTCAGGTCGATCCCTGGAAAGAACGGGCTGTTGACGGTAAAGCCAAATACGAATTTGAAAGCATTAAGGTGGTTCAGGCCTGAGTCAATATCTCCTGTCCCTCTGACCTCAGCCTGATGTCAGAGGGACTAAACAAGTTATAAAGTAAACTAATAAAATATTTAAGGTACTACTATGTCAAACTGGGTAGAAGTCGGTCAACTGGATGATATCCCCAAGCAGGGTTCCCGAGTTGTTGAAACAAGTGATTATAATATTGCGGTATTCCGCACGGTTAATGATGAAGTCTTTGCAGTTAAAGATGAATGTCCACATAAACAGGGACCTTTGTCGCAGGGTATTGTGCATGATAAAAAAGTAACCTGTCCTTTACATAACTGGACCATCAGTCTTGAGTCAGGTGAAGCGTTAGGGCCAGATGAAGGCTGTACTAATGTATTTGTTGCTATAGTTGAGAATGGTGTTGTTTCTATTGATTTAGGGTAAAGGGCTGGATATGAGCCGGGCAAACTACTCCAGCAGTGTAAAAAGAAATAGATGTAATCAGGAATAAAACTTAAAAATGGAATAATTTTATATCCTCTGAGTATTTCAGAATGGGTATTCCTTGATGAAGTTTCGGAGGCAGGACGCCGACGAAAAGCCTCCATGGATGGATTTACGGCGGCTTCAGCAAGGAATACCCATCCTGAAATACGGTCTATTGTGAAATTAGAAAACAATATAAAAAGGCATATCCATGTTATTTGGCCGTAAAAAAAAGAATCCTGTTAAAATTGCAGATAAGAAAGTCGTGGAATGGAAATATACGACCTGTGGCTATTGTTCAACAGGTTGTTCCATTCAGGTCGGTCTGAATAAAGAAGGGGAGGCGGTGTCCAGTCGTGGTGCTGCCGGGGCGGATGTGAATCGGGGTAAGCTGTGTGTTAAAGGTATCTTTGAACACGAGCTGTTTAAATCCTCCGGTCGTGGTGATATGCCGCTGGTACGGGATAAGATTTTTGAAGGTTATGAAGAAACGGACTGGGATAGTGCGCTGGATCAAATGGCCTTTGAAATTACCCGTATTCAGAAAACCTGGGGTCGTGATTCCTTTGCGATTGTTTCTACCGGTCAGTTATTAACCGAAGAGTTTTATACTCTGGGTAAATTATCCCGTGCGGTTATTGGTACGAATAACTACGACGGTAATACTACCCTCTGTATGGCCTCTGCAGTTTCAGGTTATAAACGCTCATTTGGTTCGGACGGTCCTCCAGGATGTTATGATGATTTTGAGCATACAGAATGTCTCATAGCATGGGGTTCGAATCTGCCTGAGCAGCACCCTATTATTTACTGGCGTATACAGGAAGCACAGGAGAAACGTAAGTTCCCCTTAATTGTTATTGACCCCCGTGTCACCATGCTGGCACAAAAAGCCGATATGCATCTGGCTATTAAACCCGGGACCGATGTAGTTCTGCTCAATGCCTTATGCCATGTGATCCTTGAAGAAGGGCTGGAAGATCGTTCTTATATCGAAGCTCATACCAATGGTTATGAACAGTTTGAAAAACTGGTATCACAATACGATCCGACTACCGCTGCTGAAATTACCGGTATTGATGAAGATACTATTCGTAATGTAGCCCGATTGTATGCTAAAGCCGATTCTGCCATGAGTATCTGGACCATGGGTATTAATCAAAGCACTCATGGTTCTGATGGCGTGGTCGGTATTAATAATCTTAGTCTGGTGACCGGTAATATTGGAAAGCAGGGGGGCACGTCTTTATCTATTACCGGTCAATGTAATGCCATGGGGACCCGTGAATGGTCTTCCTGTTCTGGTCTGCCCGGTTATCGTGCGCTGGAAAATCCTGAGCATCGTCAGGAAATTGCAGACTACTGGGGAATTGATCCTGAATTTTTTCCTAAAAAACGGGGGCTGACCGAAACGGATATATTTCCGGCTATTGAAACCGGTCAGATTAAAGGCTTATGGCTGGTAGCTACCAATCCCATGACATCCATGCCTAATACTGCGCGTATTCGTAAGACTCTGGAAAAACTGGACTTTCTGGTGGTGCAGGATTCCTATGCCGATGTTGAAACCACCCAATACGCTCATATGTATCTACCTGCGGCAACCTGGGCAGAAAAAGAAGGCGTGTTTACCAACACTGAACGTCGGGTCAATATTGTTCGTCAGGTGGTAAAACCACATGGGCATTCAAAATCGGATTTATGGATATTTAATAATGTGGCTAAACGTTTTGAGCAGGGACAGAGAGTAAAATTTCCGGATCAACCGGAACAGGTCTTTGATGAAATGAAACACCTCTCAAAAGGTCGTCTGGTGGATATTTCAGGCATGTCTCATGACAAAATAGAACAGCAGAAAGGTATTCAGTGGCCCTATACTGAAGCTATGGATAAGGGTGATTCTGACGTGGATGCAGCCGACGGCAAAGGCGACCGGCGTTTATATACTGATGGCCATTTCAGTTATGCTGACGGTAAGGCTAAACTGATCCCTTTACCCTTTATTGATAATAATGAAAAGCCGGAAAATGATTATCCCTTCTGGTTAAATACTGGCAGGGTGGTAGAACATTTTCACTCCCGAACCAAAACGGGAAAAATTGGTAATAACAATAAATACAGCCCCATGCCCTATATGGAAATGAACCCTGATGCAGCTGATGAATTAGGACTGGTGCATGGTGAATATGTGCGTTGTGTCTCTAAACGAGGAGATGCCATTGTTATGGTGCAGCTAACGCAACGAGTACCGCATGATATGGTCTTTATCCCCTTTCATTTTCATGACTGTGTTAACCGATTAACCCTGGGGCTGCTGGATCCCCATTCCAGACAACCGGCCTTTAAGCAGTCGGCTGTGCGTATTGAAGCGGTAGAAGATCAACATGAAGCTGCTCAGCTTTGTCTTGAATCCAGAGAATTTTAACAGCGATAAGGTTTAAAAATGTTTCAGATACGTGATCAAGAAAGACCTTATGCTTTTTTAGCGGATAAGGATAATAAAAGTCATAATCGCTATGGTAAAGCCATAGAACTGATTGATGAAAATAGTGAACTGTATGGCCGGAGTCTCAATATTAATGGCGATCCGGAAGTTTCTGATAATCCTAATCGTTATAAACAACATGGCTTTCACTTTACTGCTGATAACTGTATTGGCTGCCATGCCTGTGAAGCGGCCTGTAGTGAAAAAAATGATAATCCTGCGCATATTGCCTTCCGTTCAGTAGGTTATGTCGAAGGCGGAAGCTATCCTTCGTACCAGAGAATTAATATTTCTATGGCCTGTAATCACTGTGATGATCCAGTCTGCTTAAAAGGCTGTCCCACACGTGCTTACACCAAATTTGCAGAATACGGTGCTGTACTGCAGGATCCGGATATCTGTTTTGGCTGCGGCTACTGTACCTGGGTCTGCCCCTATAATGCTCCACAACTCGACCCCATAAAAGGGCAGGTCAGTAAATGTAATATGTGTGTGGATCGTCTGGAGGAAGGTTTAAAGCCAGCCTGTGTTTCCGCCTGTTTGGGAAATGCTCTGAACTTTGGAGTAATAGAAAATATTCCTGAAAACAGGGAACAGGCTAAAACCGATATTCCCGGTCTGCCCAGAACAGATATTACTCATCCTAATATTCGTTTTCAGCAGACTCGTTCCACTCACAGGGAAATGACCCGTACCGATTCCATGCCCATTAAATATCACAGAAATGATAAAACCGGTCGTTTTGATTCTACTATAGATGACAAGCACGGTAAAAAGCGTGAGTGGAACTGGTCAAAATTATCCTCAAGGGAAAATCCACTGGTTCTGTTTACTCTGATCACTCAGGCTGTAGTGGGTTCCTTTCTGCTTTTTTTTATTGGGCCATCTATTGGTCTTGATGCTTTGCAGGGAATTACCGGTTCTGATATTTTTATTCCTCTGCTTGGTTTTATGCTGCTAATTGAAACCATTGGTCTGGTGATGTCAACCATGCATCTGGGTAAACCTCATCGCTTTTACCGGGCCTTTAATAACCTTAAAACTTCTCCGGTGAGCCGGGAGGTGGCAGGGGTTGCACTGTTTTTTAACAGTTTGCTGGGGTATGCTTTTTTCAGCCTGTTTGCAGGCTCTGATTTTAGTCATATCACCAATATACTGATGCAGATATGCGGCTATGCAGCCTTAATTACCGGTCCGATTGCGCTGTATTTTATGCATAAAATTTATCGTATCCAGGCCCGTCCATTCTGGAATCACTGGCAGGTATTAACGGCCTTTTATGGTTCCATGCTGAGTATGGGTGGTTTGTTGTTGGGCGTGACGGTGGTTCCCTGGATGGCCTGGCGGGGTTTGGACTTTCTACCGTTATTAACCACTCTGGCTGTAGTAATGTTTGCCGGGTTGTTAATTGAAGTGACAGGACATATCTGTCATAAGCGCGATATGTGGAAGCTGCTTAAACAGGGGCATGGTGAAGGCGCAGCGTCGCAATTTGAACAGGAAACTAAATTTGGAAAAACCTGGTGGCTGCGTAATAGTCTGCTGCTGGTTAATATATTATTATTAGCACTGCTTAGTGCTGGGCTGTTCAGTGGTACTACGGCATTAATAGTCTGGGGGATAATTGCCCTGAGTATGCTGCTGAGTGCAGTAATCGGTCGGGCTCTGTTTTATGTGCTGGTGATACCGACCACCATGCCGGGTGCTTTTTTCTGGAAAAACAGGGCATTTCAGGAGCATGCCAGGGAAACCGGACTGGCTCATCGGGAACAATGCGGTGTGGTTTATGAAAGCCACTGATACGATATAAAACCATGAATACAGCTAGTGATGCTTCGGCATTAAAAATACGTCTTTCAGCCTTAATTCATTCTTTACAGAAGGGCTTTATTGAGCGGGAAACAGCCGTGCGTCTGGCGCTTCTGTCGTTACTCTCCGGCGAGCATATACTACTTATCGGTGCACCGGGTACGGCCAAAAGTGAACTGGCCAGACGTCTTCATCATGCCCTTAGTGAGGGTGAATATTTTGAACGTCTGCTGACCCGCTTTTCTGTACCTGAAGAGCTATTTGGTCCTCTGTCTATTAAATCTCTGGAGCAGGATCGATATCATCGTTTAACCAGAAATTATCTGCCATCCGCTTCCATTGCTTTTATTGATGAAATTTTTAAAGCCAATAGTGCTATTTTAAATTCCTTGTTGACCTTATTAAATGAACGTGAATTTGATAATGGTGATCATCGTGAAAAGGTACCATTGCTCTGCGTGGTAGGTGCCAGTAATGAATTACCGGAAGAAGATGAACTGGCCGCTCTGTATGATCGTTTTTTATGCCGTTATGAAGTAAAAGCAGTTTCAGAACAATTGTTCTTATCGCTGTTAAAATTGCCCGAAAGGAACCTTCATGAACTGGATACAGAAAATGTATTAACTCTGGACGTTCTGACTGATATTTTAAAACAGGCGCAGGACATTGAATTAGCCGATGATGTACTTAATTTATTGCATTCCTTACGCAGCTATCTTATTGAACAGAATATACCGGTGTCTGATCGACGCTGGAGAAAGACCGTAAAATTTTTACAGGTCTGTGCCTGTACTAATGGCCAGAAAAGCGTCAGTGTCTGGGACTGTTATCTACTGCAGCATTGTTTATGGCATAAACCATCACAGCGAGAGCTAATCTTAAACTGGTATTATAGCCATCTGGGCATTGGAGCCGGTTTTAATCAGGAGCGTCTGGAAAAACTGGTTCGTACCTGGGAAAAAACTCTGTCAGAAGAAAACCAGCGCAAAGTACAGCTTAAAAATAAGCAGGGTGAATTATTGTATTTAGATCCTGCCGGCAATCAAACCATTGAAAAAGAACAGTGGTCAGCCACTGAACGTGACGGACAAATCCTGTACCTTGCACCACCGGATAATACTGATCGAACCAATGATGATAAAGGTTATACCTTTGATGAATTAAAATTACAGTTTTTTGATGACTACTATCAGCAATGTCATATTGACGGCCACTGGCAGCATATTGATAAATATGTAAAAAATACTGATAACCAGTTTAGAGCATTACGGGCTAATATAGCCTGTCTGGAAGCAGTAAAATATTCTGCGGATTTTGTTCATAAACGAGTACAGGAAACGCAGCAAATAGCGGATGATCTGAATATGTTTATTCAAAATCTCAGTACACAGAAATCCGGTTTATCTGATACTCTGTCTCATCATTTGTGGATTGATAAATCATTTATGCAGCAGGCTGATATCAGTCTGTCTAAAACCATACAGACTGCAAACGATCTGCAGCAGCGTATAGAACAGGTCATTACAGGTTTTAAAAGACTACCACAGCTCTAAATAACAGCGTTCAGATTAGGACAGGTCTGGAGTCGTTTAAAAAATGAGATTACATGCATAATATCCTGCAAAATCCACTGCATCAACTAGAGCAAAAATTCCAGAATCTGGATCAGCTTCCGGATGCGCTGTATGACATTATAGTCACTCATCCTCATGGTGATCTTAATGAGCGTATTAAAGGGATTTTACAATGGCGGGAGGCTTTTCTCAACGGGTTGTTACCTGATGAATCAACCTTGCTCTGGCCAGAAAAAAATATTAGACGAATGGTTCTTAAACGCATTGAAGTACTGGATATTGTCCGCTATTGTAAGAATCAGGAAACCTTAACAGATTCTATATTACAGGATGTGTGCGATGCTGTAAGCAGTGCGGAACAATGGCAGGCAATGGATCCGGGCTTTGATGATAAACTGGCTCAAAAGCAGAAATCACGTGACCGGGACTCACCCTTTGAAGATAAGGAAGCACCAGACCGGGATCTTTCATCAGAATCTTCTGAACCAACTTCTCAATCAGTTCCTCAATCCGACATTGATTCTGAAGATGCAGCGGCATCGAATAACAATCTCGTAAACGATCAGCAGGACATTTTAGCCGGGCAGGAAACTGAAACCGATATTCCGTCTGATAAAATACCCCCAGATTCATTATTAAATGCGCAGACAAATGATTCACATCCGTCTAACCCCTTTATGTTACAGAACGACTCTATCCTTGAGCAAAGCTGGCTGGAACTGTCACAACAATGGCATGAGCTGGAACCGGTTTTCTCTGAACTTGGCCATATGCTGGGACAGGGATGGGATTTAACTCAGGGCATACTGGCCAGTCAGCAATGGCGGGATATTATCCGTTATCGCAAGCTGGTTAAGCAATTACCCTGGCTGAAGCAGGTGATTGCTGCTCTGGGACGTTTACAGGACAAAAACCGCAGTGACGAAACATCTATAACAGAGCAGATTTTTGAACCCGTTAAGCGCATTGTTGAACAGATAAGAGAGGTTAAATCTCCTCATGCAGTTTCTGAAACCTCGGGCATACGTCGCAGTGATGATATTTCCCGCTTATTACCCGGAGAGCTGGTACAACTGGGACATCCTCAGCTTAATCGGCTCTGGCATGCCAAACGAGCGGAGCATACACTGCTGACCTATCAGCTTAGCGGGGTATTGTCTGAACATGAACCGGTTGAAATTGAACAGCTGCAGGAGCAGGAACACAGGGATGACACACAAAAAGAATCCGGACCGATACTGGTTTGTCTGGATGGTTCCGCTTCTATGCAGGGGGAAGCTGAAGATATTGCCAAAGCTCTGGTTTTAGAAGCTCTGAGAATGGCCTGGCAGGAACAGCGTGCCTGTTATGTCTATCTGTTCAGTGGCCCGGATCAAATATTGCAACATGAACTGGATCTGACGCGCGGTGGTCTTGGTGAATTGCTGAATTTTCTAACTCAGACTTTTCATGGAGGAACCGATGTTATTAAGCCGCTGTTAAAGGCACTTGAAAAACAGCAGCAGGATAACTGGCAGGATGCGGATATTTTACTGGTTACAGATGGCCGTTTTCCGCTGTCTGAGCAGCAAAAACAGCGTATTTTAAAATTAAAGCTGGAAGATACCCGTATCCATGGCATTGTGATTGGTAACTGGCAGGGTAGCTCTATGCGTGAAATCTGCAACTGTTTCTATAAAATTTAATATTATTTATGCCCATTACAGGCATGATTTTAAGGCAAAAAAAATTAAATAACCTACACTTTTAAGATATAACAAAAATCTGACTATTCACTAACAGGCCTTGATTCAGCAAAAAATCAAGATAGCCCTCTTTTTTGTTATTAGAACGCAAATAAACTTAATATTCCTGGTGGTTGCATTAAATGGCATTAAATTCGAAAAAAACATCTGATATTCGTATTATGCAAACGGAAATGTTATTTAAAGGATTATCCTTTTCTATTGCCGGCAGCTTATTGGTTGCTTTGGCCGTTGTTCTTATAATAAGTCATCATACCGATCAAAAATTGATCTGGTTATGGTTCTCGATGATGTCTATTATCAGTGTGTTGCGCTGGATTAACTATTATTATTATAGTCGTGCATCTCAGGATAGTAAGAACTCTCAAAAATGGTATAAGCAATTCAAATTTGGTGCTTATTCTGCAGCCGTACTATGGGGTTCTTTTATCTGGCTGTTTTTCCCAATAAATCATCCAGAATATCAGGTTTTACTTGTTCTTGCTCTGTCAGGTGTTTCCGGTGCTGCTTTGGCAGTGTTGTCTTACGATTCAAAAATGATTGTCTATTATCAGGGAATTATTTTCCTGTTTATTGAATCCCGTTTGTTATGGGATAATGCAACTTTCTCCATTGAACTGGCTATCTTAAACTTCCTGTTTTTTTCTTTTATTATGAAAACCGGATATGAAATTGGAAAAAATTATGAAGAATTAATTATCCATCGCTATGACAGTGAAAAAAACAAGTCTACCTTATTATCAATAACTGAAGAAATTGCTCATATTGGTTACTGGCAATGGGATATGCAGTCACGTGATATTAAGCTGTCGGCAAATCTTGCCAAAATGTGTCATGTAAATAGTCATCTCATTAATATGTCCCGTTGTCTTGAAATGGTGCATATGGATGATAGAAATCGGGTTAGAATGGCGATTGAATCTGTGGTAGAGACAGGCAGTGATGCAACGATTGAATATCGTCTGAGATCCGCCGAAAATGATGAATGGTTAATTATGAACCAGATAATAAAACGAATTCAGGATTCGCAAAACGAATATTCACTGATAGGTACTGTTCAGGAT
>JALVAL010000019.1 GCA_027011205.1 Gammaproteobacteria bacterium | reverse complement strand
GCTCTATTCTGGGAGCGAATTGGAAAGACCATTGAATAATCAATGAGATGAATTATACTTCTAACAATAACTAATACCAGTTATTTATTAAAGGATATAAAATGCTGAAGCCGAGCTTAAAATACACACAACAAAAAGGTTTTACTCTGGTGGGATGGATAATTGCTATTGCAATTTTCCTGTTTTTTGCCTATCTCGGTATGATTCTGACCCCGGTTGTTGTGGGTAATCATACGATGGATCGTATTCTTGAATCCCTGAAAGAAGAGCCCGGTATTACTCAGAAGTCCAAACGTCAGATCTGGCGTTTAATTGAAAACCGGATGATAATCAACCAGGTGCGCAGTGTAACAAAAGATGATTTTGATATTGTTAAAGAGCCAGATAAAGTGATGGTGTATCTTGAATATGAAGACCGGGTACATTTTGGTGGTAATATTTATATCGTTTTTGAACGGGAAAAATCCGTAGAACTGGTTAGAAATTGAATAAAAAACTGAGTCGTCTATGTAACAAACTGGGCTATACCTTTAAGGATATAAGTCTTCTGGAAGTGGCTTTAAGCCATCGCAGTATTGGAAAAAATAATAATGAGCGACTGGAGTTTCTGGGGGATTCAGTTGTTGGTTATGTCATTGCACAGGAGTTATTTCAGCGTCTTGCTGATGATAATGAAGGTAATCTCAGTCGTTATCGTTCATTGCTGGTTAAAGGAGATACTCTGGCCAGCATTGCCCGCCACTTTGAAGTGGGTCAATATCTTAAACTGGGCGGCGGTGAGCTGAAAAGCGGAGGTAATCGACGAGCATCGATTCTTGCAGATACGATGGAAGCGATAATTGCTGCCATTACTCTGGATTCTGATATCGAACAGGCTCGCCAGTGTATTTTAAGCTGGTATCAGTCTCGTCTTGATAACATCACTTCACTGGATCTTAAAGATCCCAAAACCCGTCTTCAGGAATATCTGCAGGCTCGTAAATATGAACTGCCGGAATATAAGGTAGTCTCCGTAAATGGTAAGGAGCATGCCCAGATTTTTCAGGTGGATTGCACTGTAAAGGAATTAAAACTCAATATTTCAGCGCAGGGTACCACACGTCGTACCGCCGAACAGAAAAGTGCTGAACTGATGCTTGAGCAAATTCTTAAGCAATAAATATGAGAAAGCTGAATTAACTATGACTGTAGCAGAATTTCCAGATGATTACCGCAGCGGTTATGTTGCTATCATTGGTCGTCCTAATGTGGGGAAATCCACATTATTAAATTATATTCTCGGATTTCATCTCAGTATTACATCAAAAAAACCGCAAACCACCCGGCATCGTTTATTGGGAATTAAAACCACCCGTACTGCTCAGGCTGTTTATATTGATACTCCGGGCCTGCATCAGAATTATCAGGGTGCCATACATCGTTTTATGAACCGTGAAGCCATGATGACCTTAGAGGATGTTGATGTTATTGTTTTTGTAATAGACGGGCTGAAATTAACAGAACAGGATGAATATGCCATCAGCCTGCTGGAACAATGCTCACAGCCGATAATTCTGGTGGTGAATAAAGTCGACCGGATAAAAAACAAAGAGCTGTTATTACCATTTCTGGAACAAGTCAGCCAGCGGCTTAAGTTCGCTCATGTTCTGCCGGTATCGGCATCTAAAGGCAGTAATGTGTTAGAACTGGAAAAACAGATCGAATCTCATTTGCATAAATCCCCAGCGTATTTTCCTGAACAACAAATTACCGATAAATCCGACCGGTTTCTGGCATCAGAACTGATCCGCGAAAAAATTATGCGCTTACTCGGACAGGAAGTGCCTTATGCGGTGGCAGTGGAAGTGGAAGCTTTTGAAGAACAGGAAAAAATCATTAAGATTGCGGCAATTATCTGGGTAGAGCGGGATAATCAGAAAAGCATTATTATTGGTCATAAAGGCCAGCAGTTAAAAGCCATCGGCAAACAGGCTCGAATTTCAATGGAAGGGCTTTATAAGAAAAAAGTATTTTTAAAACTCTGGGTAAAAGTTAAAGACGGCTGGTCAAATGATGAACGAGCTTTAAAAAGCCTGGGGTATTTTGACGAATTTAATCTATGATTTCAGGGTAATGGATACAAATCAGTTGCTTTTTTAGTAACTACTCAGCATAAATACAGGCACTGATGGCTGATGCTATTACGGAGTTCGAATTATTCTGAATAATGACCATTTTTATTTATTAAGAGATTAATATGTCTGGCAGAATAAAACTGGATAATAAATCAGCAGTGCTGCTGCATCATCACAATTATCAGGATAATAGTCTGATAGTACATTTTTTTGTGCAGGATGTGGGCAAAATCAGTGCGGTTGCCAGGGGAGTGAAAAACTCCAGAAAAAGCCGCTACGCATTGCTGCAGCCCTTTCAGCAACTAATTATATCGCTATCTGGAAAAGGTGACTTATTAACCCTGACTCATATTGAATCAGGAGCACAAAGCTGGCCCTTGAAGGGTAAGTCACTTTACTGTGCTTATTACATTAATGAGCTTCTACTTCATCTCCTGCCTACTCAAAACGATTGTTCTGCTATTTTTAGCCTCTATGATGAAGTGCTTAAATTATTAAGTCAGAATACTGCACAGGAAACCATGCATTATGAGATACCCCTGCGTCTGTTTGAACTGAAAATACTGGAGTTTTTAGGTTATGGTCTGAATCTTACCCATGATTATCAGAGCGGGGAAAAGGTAGCAGCGGATAAAAGCTATTTTTATCAACTGGATTCAGGACCCTCACTGCTTAAAAATAATCAGCTCCAGAACATCATAATCAGTGGCCAGACCTTAATCGCTCTGTCCCGTAATCAGTTTAATGAGCAGAAAACCTTGCAGGAATGTAAACAATTATTAAAATGGGCACTTTCCCGGCATCTGGATAAACCGCTTAAAAGCCGGGAATTATTTAAACAATTATACGGCAGGAAAAGCAGTTGATAAGCCTGTCAACCACTGAGGAATATAAATGAGAACAACTGATGCAATTCTGTTAGGAGTTAATATCGATCATATTGCCACACTGAGACAGGCTCGGGGAACCCGTTATCCGGATCCGGTAAAAGCAGCAATGGATGTTGAACAGGCAGGGGGAGACAGTATTACTCTGCATTTAAGGGAAGATCGTCGACATATTCAGGAACGGGATGTATTACTGATTAAGGATATGCTGCAAACCCGGATGAATCTGGAAATGGCGGTTACTGACGCTATGCTGGAAACTGCCGAACAGGTAAAACCTGCGGACTGTTGTCTGGTGCCGGAAAAAAGAGCAGAGCTGACCACCGAAGGTGGGCTGGATGCAGCAGCTCAAATTAGTAAAATACAGGATGCCTGTCTGCGGCTGGCAGAAGCCGGGGTCAGGGTGTCGCTGTTTATTGATGCCGATAAAAAACAGATTGATGCGGCGGCTCAGGTTAAGGCCCCGGTGATTGAAATTCACACCGGGCATTATGCGGATTATCAGGGCGTACAGCAGCAGCAGGAATTTGAGCGAATAAAAGAAGGGATTTTATACGCTAAATCCCTGGGACTGCAGGTTAATGCCGGTCATGGTCTGCACTATCATAATGTTCAGCCCATTGCAGCCTTACTTGATATTGAAGAGTTGAATATTGGGCATGCTATTATTGCGCAGGCATTATTTATCGGGCTGCCGCAGGCTGTTAAGG
>JALVAL010000018.1 GCA_027011205.1 Gammaproteobacteria bacterium | reverse complement strand
TGCTATAGAATTTTCCTGTCAGGATAAGGCTGATATAGTTGCTGAGGATGAAAAAGAAGCCGGTCAGCGAGCTTTGCTTAATTTGGGACACACCTTTGGACATGCCATTGAGACTGCTCTGGGATATGGAAACTGCCTGCACGGTGAAGCCGTGGCAATTGGTATGGTAATGGCCGCAGACTTATCCGTACGTCATGGCTGGATAACGAACGAAATTAAACAGCAGATTATAAAACTGCTACAGCAGGCAGGTTTACCGGTGAGTGTTCCCGCTGATAACAGTGCAGGTATTTCCCGGGAACAATTTCTTGATCTGATGGCCGGTGATAAAAAAGTCCTGGATGGCCAGCTGCATCTGGTGTTAATAAAAGAATTAGGCCAAAGCTTCATCACAGCAGAATTTGATGTAGAAAAATTAAATCAAACTCTAAAAGCCTTTGCCACAGCCTGACAAAAGCCGATAACACTTAATACTTAATACTCATTTCTGGAGTTACCCGTGCCGCAACTGGACAACCTTGGTCTGAAAGAAAATCCCTTTACAAAAAATAATGATTACCGTTATTTTTATGCTGATCAGAACCGGGCCCAGATTCTGGAGTCCACAGAGCATCTGATTGAATTTTCAGAAAATCTACAGGTCATTATTGGTGCTCAGGGGCTGGGGAAAACTCATCTTATGTCAACTCTTGCTCATCGTATGGAAAATAACTGGCGTATTGCCTGTATTAGCATCAATGTGCAGATTGATACCCTGTCTTTAATCAATGAGATATTGCAGGCTTTTGGTGCTCGAGAAGCGGATGGTGAAGAGCTGCTTGAGGCTCTGGAGAATCAGTTAAGTGAAATAATGCAATTAGGTTTTAAGCCAGTATTGCTTCTTGATGATGCTCAATATCTGTCTCTGGATTCTATACGTTTTCTATTACAGTTATCCAGGCAAAAACAGGATGATGAGCCTTATATTAAAATTGTAATGTTTTCCTCTCTGGAGATAACTGAGCACCTCCAGGCTACCGATTTAAGAGAGTTTCGAGACAGTATTCATATTACTAATCTGCATAATCTGGATAAAGAAGGTGTTGCAGGATATCTGAGACATAAACTGGCTATTGTGGGATTTGATCGTGAATCACCTTTTACTCCTCGCATTATTGACAGCATATATAATGACTCACAGGGTATACCGGAACAAATAAATTTTTATGCCAATAAATTTCTGGCTTCTAGCGGTAAAGCTGAAGAATACATTGAAACGGATGAGAACCATAACAAGAATGATGCATCTGAACCTTTATTTGAAGATCCTGATTTTCAGGAAGACCGTATTGACAGGGCGGAAGAGCAAATCAGCCGTCTGGCAGAAAAGTTTGATGAAATAGAAAAAATAGCTGAACAGCCCATGGCCGATGAGTCGTTTAATGAACAGCCGGATGCTGAATTAAATCCTGATATTTATGATAATAAGCATCAGGCTCCATCATCTGAGTTTGAGGAAAATGAGCAGGCGAGCTCTTCATTGTCGCGATTTGTTATACCCGTTAGTGTTATTATACTGATCTTAGCGGCAATTTTTCTGATTAATACGGTTTTTGACAGCCGTTCTGAACCAAAACAGACAAATGGTCAGACCAAAGGGGATATAGAATTATTACCTCTGGAATTACCGGCACAGGACGGTATTACTGTAACCAATAAAACCCGGCAGCAACAGAACACACTGTCTTCAGAATCCACTCGCGAGACAACTCCAGCTGCGGCCGCCGAACCGACAGTTTCTAATGATGAAGTTAAGCCTGTTACGCCGCTTATCATTGAAAATAATGTTGAAGCCAAAGTTTCAGCTGGAGATAAGCAGGCTGCTCAACAGCCCGTGAACATAATAGAAAAACCGTCTGTTGATAAGCCAGTTAATGGCAAATCAGCTTTGGCCAGCGCTGCACAGAAACCCGAATTAAAGTCCATTGAGCCGGAACCTGTTATTGGGTCTGTTAATCGTCAGACCCTAACTGTAATCGGAAATAATTTCCACAAAGAAACGGCATTTAACATCAGCTGGGGAAACAGCAGCAAAGTTTTTTCGGCCAGCCAGACACCGGGTCAGTTTCATTATATTAATAGTAAAAAAATCAAGCTGGACTTAACTACGGGGATAGAGACCCGTGTCTGGCAGGTGATAGCAGAAAACAGCAGCAGCCAGCGCTCCAGACCGCTAAGCTTTGATGTGGTTAAACCTTTTATTGCCAAAATGGCGATTACCCAAATCACTCCAGACCCGGTACCCGGTAGTAATAAACGCCAGATAATACATATTAAAGGTCAGGGCTTTAGCGGTCAGACCGTAATTGAATTAAAATGGGACAAAAATAATAAACATTTTTCTTCCCGATTATCACCTGATCAATTTGAATATATCAATGCCAGTGAGATTCGGCTGCACATTACCACAGGTGATCAGGAGCGCAAATGGAGGGTAGTGGCTAAAGATCCGCAAAGTGGTGCCAGCAGTGCCTCCTGGTTTGAGGTAAAAAATATTGCTGTGTCGGAATCGGCAACGAGTAATATACAAACTGAGCGATGGATAAAACAGCAGGAGGATGAGCATTATACCATCCAGTTGTTTGGGTCGTTTGAGCAGCAGGCTATTATACGTTTTGTTAAACAATATTCACTTAAGGGTGATATGGCTCAGTTCAGCAGCAGGCGAAATGGTAAAAACTGGTTTAGTCTGCTATATGGCAATTATTCCTCCAGGGAGAATGCCGCTGAAGCCTTAAATAAATTAGCTCCCAGGCTTAGGAAAAACAGTCCCTGGATCAGAAACTTTTCCAGCATTAAACAACAACTGTTATCAGAAAAATCTTCTAAGAGTGCAGCTGGAACAAAGGCTGTTACCGGAACAGCGACTGCAGAGAAAACAACAAAACTGCTTGACAAAACAGCGGCTAAAACCAGAGATGAAGCCTGGATATGGACTCAAAGTCCTTCAGATTATACTCTGCAGCTGGTGGCTTTAAGCACTGAGAGCAGTATTCGGGCTTATATTAAAAAACACCAGCTGAATAGTCAGGCGGTATACTTTAAATTTATTAAAAATGGCAAACTTCTTTATGTGCTGATTTATGGCAGCTACTCAGATAAGGCCTCAGCAACCAAAGCTCTTCAATCTCTTAAAAACAAAGTTACCGGCAGTAAACCCTGGCTCAGGCGCTTTGCCGACATTCATGCCATGATGCCCGTACGATAATCTACCGGGCAGACACTCGCTCTGCCCCTACTAGACCGAATCATTGTGACAAGGTATAATACCTGGCTATTTCGACCCTGTACGGCTTATTTTGCCTGAATTTTTATAGTTATATCGGGGTTTGAGGGTTTTAATATTCACAATTTCTATCAATTGAGGCCTGTAATGCCAACATTTGAAACACAACATCATAATTCCCCCAGTGTGCTTGAAGATACACTCTATCGATCTTCATTTGAAAAAGACAATTGCGGTTTTGGCTTAATTGCTCATATGGATGGTGCCGATAGTCACTGGCTAGTGGATACCGCCATTAAAGCTCTGGCACGATTGACTCATCGTGGAGCGATTTCAGCCGATGGTAAAACCGGTGATGGTTGTGGTTTATTATTACAGAAACCTGATGTTCTGATGCGTGCAGTAGCACAGGAGCAGGGTTTTGATCTGGTAGAAAACTATGCCGTGGGTGTAGTGTTTCTCAGTCAGGATGCGACTATTGCAGATAAAGCCAGGGCACAGCTTAACAGGGAGCTGGCAACAGAAGGTCTGATAGTGGCAGGCTGGCGTGTAGTACCCGTGGATGAAAGTGCCTGTGGTGAGGAAGCTTTAAAATCTCTGCCTCAGATTGAGCATGTTTTTGTCAATGCTGAACAGGGAATGGACGCAGAAACCTTTGACCGCCACCTTTATATTGCCCGCCGCCGTACTGAAAAAGTCATTCAGGAAAACGATGAGGTGTTTTATATCCCGTCTATGACTTCCCAGGTAGTATCCTATAAGGGACTGGTGATGCCGGAGTTTTTGCCCGTGTTTTACAAGGATCTCAATGATTCCAGAATGGCATCCGTTATGTGTGTATTCCATCAGCGTTTTTCTACCAATACCTGGCCGCAATGGCGTCTGGCACAGCCATTTCGCTATCTGGCTCACAATGGTGAAATCAATACCGTACAGGGCAACCGTAACTGGTCTGTTGCCCGAGGCCATAAATTTAAAACATCCTTAATTCCCAATATGGAAGACATTCGTCCACTGGTTTCCATGAGTGGTTCTGATTCCAATAGTATGGATAATATGCTCGAAGCCCTGCTGGCCGGCGGGATGGATATTTTCCGTGCCATGCGCCTGCTGATTCCGCCTGCCTGGCAGAATATTGATACTCTGGATGCCGATTTAAAAGCTTTTTATGAATATAACTCCATGCATATGGAAGCCTGGGACGGGCCTGCGGGTGTGGTTATAACCGATGGCCGCTATGCGGCCTGTACACTGGATAGAAACGGTCTGCGTCCGGCTCGATATGTAATTACAAATAATACTCAGGGCAGCGGCGGCATCAATGATGCCAGTTATGCTGATTGTGTTATTACCCTGGCTTCTGAAACCGGTGTTTATGACTATCAGGAAACCGATGTGGTGGCCAAGGGGCGTCTGAAACCCGGCCAGATGCTGGCAGCAGATACTCATACCGGTGAGCTGATGCTGCCGGATGATATTGACCAGCATTTAAAATCCCGTCAACGGTATAAAGAATGGCTGAGTAAGGGCATAAAATATCTGAAATCAGAATTGATAGAACCCTCTTCTGTCATAGGCTGTATGGATGATGAAACCTTTAAGGTGTATGAAAAACAGTTCCAGATCACCAATGAAGAAAAAGAATATGTTATCAAGGTGCTGGCTGAAAATGCCGCAGAAGCGGTCGGTTCTATGGGTGATGATACGCCTATGGCTGTGCTCTCCAACCGTGTTCGGCCATTTTATGATTACTTCCGCCAGCAGTTTGCCCAGGTGACCAACCCGCCTATCGATCCGATTCGCGAAAGTATTGTAATGTCTCTGGAAACCTGTCTGGGTGCCGAAAAAAATCTGTTTGAAGAAACCGCAGCACATGCTAATCGTTTACTGGTGGACTCTCCGGTATTATCCTGTGCCAAATACGAAAATCTGATCAATATGGATAATCCGGATTATGCCAATGAGATCATTAATCTGAATTACTCCCCTGAACTGTCACTCAAACAGGCTTTAAGCAATGTCTGTGAGCAGGCAGAGCAGGCGATAAAGAACGGTAAAGTAATTATTGTTTTAAATGATAAGGCACTGGCCAAAGACAAAATCACTATTCATGCTTTAATGGCCACCGGTGCAGTACATCATCATTTAATTAACAGGGGCCTGCGCTGCGATGCCAATATTATTGTTAAAACCGGTACCGCTCGTGACCCTCATCATTTTGCTACCCTGATTGGTTATGGGGCTTCAGCTGTTTATCCTTATATGGCCTATGAAACACTGGCTAAATTAATTGCTGCCAGGGAAATTGAAGACACGGATATTGGTAAGGTCACTAAAGCCTATCGTAAAGGGATTAATAAAGGGCTTTATAAAGTTATGTCCAAAATGGGCATTTCCACTATTGCCAGTTATCGCGGCTCACAATTATTTGAAGCCATAGGTATTAATGATGAAGTGACTGAAATGTGCTTTAAAGGCACCACCAGTCGTCTTGCCGGTGCCGGTTTTGAGGACTTTGAGCAGGACCAGCGCTTCCTCAATAAGGTAGCCTGGAATCCCCGCAAGAGCAATGACCATGGTGGTATTTATCGTTATGTGCATGGCGGAGAATATCACGCTTATAATCCTGATGTGGTGCAGTATATGCAGCAGGCAGTGCAAAGCGGAGATTATAATGCCTATAAGAAATATGCGGATGAAGTCAATAAGCGTCCCATTGCTACCTTGCGTGATTTATTAAAACTGCGTGATGATATTAAACCGCTGGCCATTGATGAAGTGGAAGCAGCCGAAGAACTGTACCAGCGTTTTGATAGTGCCGCCATGTCTTTAGGTGCGTTATCACCGGAGGCTCATGAAACTCTGGCAGAAGCCATGAACCGTTTGGGCGCTCGTTCCAATTCCGGTGAAGGCGGCGAAGATCCGGCACGTTTTAACACCCTTAAAGTATCAAAAATCAAGCAGATAGCTTCCGGTCGTTTTGGCGTTACACCACATTATCTGGTCAATGCTGAAGTACTGCAGATTAAAATTGCCCAGGGTGCCAAGCCCGGTGAAGGTGGTCAGCTGCCAGGGCATAAAGTGGATGAAAATATAGCCCGTCAGCGTTACTCTGTAGCCGGAGTTACCCTGATATCTCCACCGCCTCATCATGATATTTATTCTATTGAAGATTTATCACAATTAATTTATGACCTGAAGCAGGTAAATCCTCAGGCTCTGGTTTCCGTTAAGCTGGTTTCTGAACCGGGAGTGGGAACCATTGCCGCCGGTGTGGCTAAAGCCTATGCGGATTTAATTACTATTTCCGGTTATGACGGGGGTACGGCTGCCAGTCCACTGGCCTCGGTTAAATATGCCGGTTCGCCCTGGGAGCTGGGTTTAAGTGAAACACAGCAGGCTCTATGTGCTAATGATTTGCGCGGTAAAATTCGTCTGCAGACTGACGGCGGTTTAAAAACCGGTCTGGATATTGTCAAGGCAGCGATTCTGGGTGCCGAGAGTTTTGGTTTTGGTACCGCTCCCATGATTGCCATGGGCTGTAAATATCTGCGTATCTGTCACCTGAACACCTGTGCCATGGGTGTGGCTACCCAGAATAATATCCTTCGTATGAACCACTTTATCGGTAAGGTGGAAATGGTTATGAACTACTTTAAATTTGTGGCTCAGGAAACCCGTGAATGGATGGCTTCTTTAGGGGTCAGCAAGCTGGAAGATCTGATTGGTCGTACTGATTTACTGGAAATCCTGGACGGCCAGACCGATCGTCAGACCCGCCTGGACTTAACGCCCTTACTTAAGACTATTGATGATGACAGCAAGCCGCGTTTCTGTATTGAACCAAGTAATGAACCCTATGACAAGGGTGAAACTGCGGAAAAAATGGTGGCGGATATACTGCCCGCTATAGACAGTAAATCCAGGGGTATTTTTGAATATAATATTCAGAACACCGACCGTTCTATCGGTGCCCGTCTGTCCGGTGAAATTGCTAAACGTTACGGTAATTCAGGTATGTGTGATGCGCCTGTTACTGTCAAAATGAAAGGTTCTGCCGGACAGAGTCTGGGTGTCTGGAATGCCGGTGGTCTGCATCTTGTGGTAGAAGGTGATGCTAATGACTATGTCGGTAAAGGCATGGCCGGCGGTCAGATTGTATTAATGCCGGCCTGCGGCACCACTTTTAAGAGTAATGAAACCGTCATTATTGGTAATACCTGTTTATATGGTGCCACGGGCGGCAAGCTGCTGGCAGCCGGACTGGCCGGTGAACGTTTCGGGGTCAGAAACTCAGGTGCTCATGCCGTGGTTGAAGGCATTGGTGACCACGGTTGTGAATATATGACCGGTGGTGTTATTACTGTTCTGGGTGACACCGGGCTGAACTTTGGTGCCGGTATGACCGGTGGTTTTGCTTATGTGCTGGACAGGGATAATAACTTTGTGGATCGTTATAACCATGAACTGATTGATATTAACCGGATTAATAATGAAACCATGGAAGCCCATCGTCATTATTTACAGGCTAAAATTTCAGAGTTTGTGCAGGCAACCGGCAGTGAATGGGGCCAGCATATTTTAGATAACTTTGCCGCTATGAGCGGTAAGTTCTGGCTGGTTAAACCTAAGGCAGCTTCTATTGACAGCTTACTGGAAACATTATCAACAGAAGCGGCCTAGGAGCCTGTCCGAGAATAGAAAATACTATTTGTAGGATGTGGTGTGCCAGGCTCACTACATCAATTTTTACTACGTTAAGGTAAAATTATGGGTAATATATACCAGTTTTTGCAAGTTGATCGAAAAGACCCGAATAAAAAAGCTGCACAGCAGCGGGTTCAGGAATATAAAGAAATATACCAGATGTTTGATCAAAAACGAACTTCAGAACAGGCGGATCGCTGCCTCGACTGCGGCAACCCCTATTGTGAATGGCGCTGCCCGGTGCATAATTATATACCCCACTGGCTGCGTCTGGCTCAGGAAGGCAAAATTATTGAAGCCGCTGAACTGTCTCATCGTACTAATTCGCTGCCGGAAATCTGTGGCCGGGTATGTCCGCAGGATCGACTGTGTGAAGGGGCCTGTACTCTGAACAATGACTTTGGTGCCGTGACTATCGGCGCGGTAGAGCGTTATATTACTGATACCGCCTTAGAGCAGGGCTGGCGTCCTGATTTATCCGAAGTACAGGATACCGGCAAAAAGGTTGCAGTTATTGGTGCCGGACCGGCAGGACTTGCCTGTGCAGATGTACTGGTACGCAATGGTATTAAACCGGTAGTCTATGATCGTCATCCTGAAATCGGCGGCCTGCTGATGTTTGGTATTCCTGAATTTAAACTGGAAAAAGGCGTGGTTAAAAAGCGTCGTCAGGTACTGGAAGAAATGGGTGTGGAATTTGTTTTAAACACCACCATCGGCAGTGATATTGCCATGCAGGATTTACTGGCTCAGTATGATGCGGTCTTTATGGGCATGGGTACTTATACGTCCATGACTGCCGGTATTCCCGGAGAAGATCTGGAGGGTGTCCATGTGGCTCTGGATTTTCTGATTTCCAATGTTAAAAACTGCTACAACTACGCAACTGACTTTATCAGTATGGAAGCCAAAAAGGTGGTGGTACTCGGTGGTGGTGATACCGCTATGGACTGTACCCGTACATCCATTCGTCAGAACGCTGATCAGGTCTTCTGTGCCTATCGACGTGATGAAGCCAATATGCCGGGCTCTAAAAAAGAAGTGCAGAATGCCAAAGAAGAGGGGGTTCGGTTTTTATGGAATCGTCAGCCGGTTGAAATTGTGGGTGAAAACGGCAAGGTCACCGGTATTAAGCTTATGACTACGCGACTGGGAGAACCGGATGAGCGGGGCCGTCGACGTCCTGAGCCTATTGAAGGCTCAGAAGAAATTGTGCCGGCCGATGCGGTATTAATCGCTTTTGGTTTCAGACCGAATCCACAAGCCTGGTTTGCTGATTATGATGTGACTCTGGATGTTCGCGGCCGGGTGGTCGCACCGGTTGAACAGGAATTTAGCTACCAGACCAATAATCCCAAAATTTTTGCCGGGGGTGATATGGTCCGGGGGTCTGACCTGGTTGTCACTGCTATTTCTGAAGGTCGTCAGGCAGCTGAAGGAATACTTGATTATCTGGATGTATAAAATTGGTAATGACTCAGTATTACCGTACAGACCCTACAGGCCAATACTATTACGGAGTTTAAATTACGCCAATATAGACACTAGATTTGTTAATTAACAATATAATCACTTAAGACTCAAGACTCAAGACTCAAGACTCAAGACTCAAGACTCAAGACTCAAGACTCAAGACTCAAGACTCAAGACTCGAGATTTCTCTGCCGGAGCAGAATTAATGACTGAACTAAAAAATGATCGTTTCCTAAAAGCCTTATTACGTGAACCAGTAGATATGACACCGGTATGGATGATGCGTCAGGCCGGTCGTTATTTGCCAGAATATCGCGCGACTCGTGAAAAAGCCGGTAGTTTTATGGATTTATGTATGAATCCGGAACTGGCCTGTGAGGTGACTATTCAGCCGCTGGAACGCTATCCTCTGGATGCTGCCATTCTGTTTTCTGATATTCTGACCATTCCTGATGCGATGGGGCTGGAATTGCGATTTGCTCAGGGCGAAGGTCCTAAATTTGATAAGCCCCTGACCTGTAAAGCGGATGTAGATGCGCTGGGCGTACCTGATCCGGAAGGGGAGCTTAAATATGTAATGGATGCCATACGCACCATTCGTAAGGAGCTGGATGGCAGAGTCCCCTTAATTGGTTTTTCCGGTAGCCCCTGGACACTGGCCACCTATATGGTAGAAGGTGGTTCTACTAAGGAATTCGGCAAAGTTAAGGGCATGATGTTTGATGAGCCGCAAACCATGCATATATTACTGGATACTCTGGCACAGTCAGTCACTTCCTATTTAAATGCTCAAATTGCCGCCGGAGCACAGGCGGTAATGATATTTGATACCTGGGGTGGTGTGTTAACCCCAAGGGATTATAAAGAATTTTCCTTACATTATATGCAGCAGATAATCGATGGACTGACTCGGGAAAACGATGGCCGTAAAGTTCCGGTCGTGCTTTTTTCCAAAGGTGGCGGCGGCTGGCTTAAAGATATGGCGCAAACCGGTTGTGATGCCCTGGGTGTAGACTGGACCCTGGATCTGGCTGATGCCAGAGCTATGGTAGGTGATAAAGTGGCCTTACAGGGTAATATGGACCCCAGTATTTTATACGCTAAGCCGGAACGAATTGAACAGGAAGTTAAAACGGTTCTACAAAGCTACGGCAAAGGCAATGGCCACGTATTCAACCTCGGCCACGGCATCCACCAGCACATCAATCCGGACAACGTCGGAGTCTTTATAAATGCCGTACATAAATACAGTACAGAGTATCATTAATAGCAGCGTTCAACGCTGAGCGTTCAGAAAGAGCAAGAGCATAAACAAAATACAACTTTTTCTATTAAACCCCATGCTCTTTTCTTTTGCTCTTGCTGAACGCTCAACGCTGCTCTTTTACTACTGAATCACAAAATTGGTAAAATACAGTCCTTCAATCTGTTTCTTGCCGGTTAATTCTTTTAATACCTCTTGCGTTGCGGCCTGAATTTTTTCCTGCAGGTCTTTTTTCTTTTTTGGTGTGTTGACTGATTCACGGCTTTGATCTGAGAGCAGGCTAATAATAATATCTCGTAATGGCGCATTATGTTTTTTAACTTCTGCAATGGCATCGGGTGTGCCTAATACCTGAATCCGTACCTGTAAAAAACGCATTCTGCGTTCTTTGGTCTGTAGATTTACCACAAATGGCGGAGACAGTTCATAGTATTTGGTGTTATCAACCTCTTCTTCTTCAGCATATACCGGATTGATGGTCAGGCAGGCTATAAAGATTATCAGAAAGCCAAACAGAGATTTAAGCGGAGTTTTATAAGTTAACATAGATAAAGATCCATCAAAGTTTAAAGTAATAGGTATCTGCAAATAAGTTTAGCCTAAAACCAAAAATTTGGTAGATAAAACAAACCGTGCAATTAAACTAATTTCTCAACCCTCAACCCTCAACCCTCAACCCTCAACCCTCAACCCTCAACCCACCAACCGTTCCAGCATCCCCACCGCCTGATTTAAATAAGCAGTCCCAAATAGATTAGCGTGGTTGAGAATATGATAAAGGTTATACAGGGTTTTACGTTGGCTATAGCCTGAATCAAGCGGCCAGCTGGCATTATAGGCGGCGTAAAAATCAGCGCCGAAACCGCCAAATAATTCCGTCATGGCCAGGTCTGCTTCCCGGTCGCCATAATAGATGGCAGGGTCAAATATAACCGGCTTGCCCTGCGGATCATAAGCATAGTTTCCGGACCATAAATCACCGTGCAATAAGGAGGGCTCAGGGTTATGTTCATCCAGCAGTCTGTCCAGTTGAGCTAGCAGTTGCTCATCCAGAGGCTTAAGATAATTTTTATAGCCCTTGTCATAGAGCATTTTAAATTGTGGTATCATGCGTTCTTCTCGCCAGAAACTCAGCCAGCTGGAATGCTGTTGATTGCTTTGTGGCGTGCTGCCGATAATATTGTCCTGATACCAGCCAAACTGTTTTGCAGTCACACGATGCATCTGTGCCAGAGCCTGTCCCATTAACCTGCCGTCACCATGGGAGGTCATGGGGATATATTCCAGCACCAGATAACTTTGATTGCCGCCCTTGTTTCCGGTAAGACCATAGCAGACTGGTTTGGGGATCTGCATAATACTGGCATCTGTTTCCATGACCTGCAATAATTCATTCAGGCTGTCGTATTCCACCTGAAACATAAATTCCAGGCTGGCAGAATTGAGTTTGACAAAATACTCATGAGTATCAGTACCGGTAACTTTATAGGCGGAATTAATACTGCCGCCGCCAATACTATGTTGTTGTTGAATCTGAAAGTCTTTACCCAGCGTTTCGCTGATATGAGTGCTGATGGATTGCCATTGAGTCATGAAAATACTTATTATTGAAGTTTTGAAATAGTCTGATTTACCGTATCTGACAGAGTTATAATTATACTGAAGTTGTATAAGCGTCGTTAATAAAAGAGTTGTAATGCCAGAAAATAACCCCGTCATTGTTCAGGTTGCAGTCCCAACCCCTTTGCGTCGAAAATTTGATTATCTGCTATCCGAGAATATAAATCCAGACTCTGTTAAGCCCGGTCAGCGGGTGTTGATCCCTTTTGGGCATACTAAAAAAATAGCTATTGTACTAAAGCTGACCGACCATTCAGACATTGATGCCAAAAAACTAAGACCCATTGAACGTATTCTGGATGAACAGCCTGTTCTTCCAGAAGATATTATGCGTTTGCTTGACTGGGTTTCCAGTTATTATCATCATCCAATTGGTGAGGTTTTTCAAACGGCGCTGCCGGTTCATTACCGGAAAAAAGAAACCGCTATGGAAGCGGTACAATGTTGCTATCGTCTAACGGAACTCGGACGACAGGCAGACTGGAGCAGTCTAAAACGTGCACTGCGGCAACGCAGTCTGCTGGAGTTGTTAAAACCGTCTGAGACGGGTTTAAGTCGGGAGCAGTTATCATTTCAGCTTGAAGGGCAGTGGCAGACGGCGTTAAAAACCCTGATAAAAAAGCAATGGGTAGAGGAGTATTTTAAAAAGCATCAGCCGCATGTATACAGGCGGGAAAAAATAATCACTCGTATGGCCGGACTCAACCTGAATCATGAGCAGCAGCTGGCGGTTGATTATTTAAAACAGCAGACGGGTTGTTATCAGGCGGCGTTACTGGATGGTATTACCGGCAGCGGTAAAACCGAAGTTTATTTATCTTTTATTGAGCAGCAGCTGGAGCAGGATCGGCAGATTCTGGTGCTGGTGCCGGAAATTGGCTTAACACCGCAATTAATTTATCGTTTTGAGCAGCGTTTTCATGTCACTATCGCCACCCTGCATTCCGGCCTGAATAATACTGAACGGATGAAAATCTGGCAGCAGGCGGGCAGTGGTAAAATTCGTATTGTTATTGGTACCCGTTCTGCGGTGTTTACACCGCTGCCGGATCTGGGGGCGATTATTATTGATGAAGAACATGATATGTCCTTTAAACAGCAGGACGGGATCCGTTATTCAGCAAAAGATGTGGCTCTGGTGCGTGCCAGTCAGGCGGCTATACCGGTTATTTTAGGTTCGGCTACGCCATCTATGGAATCGCTTTATTTATGCCGGCAGAAAAAAATGGCTCGTCTGAAATTGCGTCAGAGAGCAGGCGGAGCGAAACCGCCGGAGGTACATTTAATTGATGTCAGGGGGCAGACTCTGCAGCATGGTTTAAGCCGGACTTTAATAACGTTGATGCAGCAGCATCTGGATAAAGGCAATCAGGTGCTGCTGTTTCAGAACCGCAG
Source organism: Gammaproteobacteria bacterium (assembly GCA_027011205.1). Classification (GTDB taxonomy): domain Bacteria; phylum Pseudomonadota; class Gammaproteobacteria; order GRL18; family GRL18; genus JANELJ01. The sequence goes on along the minus strand of JALVAL010000018.1, from coordinate 1,022 downwards.
AGGTTATGCACCGGTACTGCTATGCAATAAATGCGGCTGGATCAGTTATTGCCATCGCTGTGATGCCAAACTGACTTATCATTATCAGCGCAATTTATTACGTTGTCATCACTGCCAGACAGAGCAGCCTCTGCCGGTACAATGCCCTGAATGCGGCAATACTGAGCTGGCCTGTCTGGGGGTAGGTACGGAGCGGGTGGAGAAAACCGTTAAGGCTCTGTTTCCGGATCATCAGGTGATACGTATAGACCGGGACACTACCCAGCGCAAAAATGCTTTGCAGGATCTGCTGGAAACGGTTAAGGACGGACAGCGGCAGATATTAATTGGTACGCAGATGCTGGCTAAAGGTCATCATTTTCCCAATGTCACTCTGGTGGCTATTCTGGATATTGATCAGGGGTTGTATTCAGTGGATTTTCGGGCTCCGGAACGGCTGGCGCAACTCATTGTACAGGTTTCCGGCCGAGCCGGGCGGGCGGAGAAAAAAGGTCAGGTGGTTTTACAGACCTCTCATCCTGACGATGAAATGCTGAATCTTCTGCTGCAGTCCGGTTACTCCGGATTTGCCCACAAAGTCCTGCAGGAGCGTCAGGAATTATCCATGCCGCCTTATGCCTATCAGGCGCTTATCCGGGCAGAGTCAAACCGGGTGCAATACTATCAGGATTTTTTACAGTATTGTTTTAATGTCATAACGGCTCGTCAGAAGAATCAAAATAAGCAAAAAAATATCCAGCTGCTAGGCCCGGTTCCCGCACCTATGGAGAAAAAAGCCGGCAAATATAGAGGCCAGTTATTAATACAGGCCAGTGAGCGCAGGTATCTGCATTCTATACTTAATGAACTGATCAGTATGGTTGATCAGAACCGGGCAGCCCGGAGAGTACGCTGGTCAGTGGATACTGATCCGCAGGATTTGTATTAAGGTTCTTCAAATTAATGCGTACTTAGTCCTGTGCAATGATTTTACCTTCAATTTAAAAAAATCTATATCTCGGTATCCATATGCTCTTTTTTGA
>JALVAL010000017.1 GCA_027011205.1 Gammaproteobacteria bacterium | reverse complement strand
AGATAGCACATAGCTGTTGGACTAGCTTAACAAATACAATAAAAACTATTATTAAAACAACAATTTACTTTTATCTGAAATAAGCGGTAAGTCATTTGACCACCCTATTTCAAATAAAAGAATTAGTACATACGCTTACGGCGACCAATCTCACGGGATTGTTTTTTCTGCCAGCGTTTAACAGCAGCAGCAGCCTTACGTTTACGCACCGCAGTTGGCTTTTCATAATGCTCGCGACGACGCACTTCAGAGAGGATGCCTGCTTTTTCACAGGAACGCTTGAAACGACGTAAGGCTACGTCAAATGGCTCATTTTCTTTTAACTTTACCGATGGCATGAAATCTCCTAAATTAAAACAATTACCCAGCAATTAATTGGTTTGCGTTGTATCTATCTGAAACAGAGCATAAACCTGAAACAGAGCATAAACTCCGGCTCAAAACGCAGACACGGGATCATACTCTTATTTTAAACTGACTGCAAAATTTTTTGAAAAATTATAAAGTTTTTGTAACTATTCAGCATGACTTAAACCTGATAAGAGTATCTTTCTGCAGTGCCTGTGTTTGCGGGGTTTATGGAGGCAGGATGCCGAGATAAAGCGACACATGGATGTTCTAGAGTGTCCCTGAGAAAGCCCTTAGCCTGTTCTGATACTCTGTTTTAGTTTATAAACTTATAGCAGACACGGATATGGGACTTAGATTCAATCATCTTGCAAGATCCTGCAATAGGGTACACAATAACGCCCATGAAAGTACTGGGTATTGAAACATCCTGTGATGAAACAGGCATTGCTATTTATGATGATAAACAGGGCATTGTGGCGGATGCCTTATATAGTCAGATAGCGCTGCATGCTGATTACGGCGGAGTGGTGCCGGAACTGGCCTCACGAGATCATGTCCGGCGGATTATTCCACTGATCAAACAGGTCATGACAGAAGCGGACTGTCAGCCTGACGATATTGACGGTATTGCCTATACTGCCGGACCGGGATTAATGGGGGCTTTAATGGTCGGCGCAGCAGTTGGCCGTTCTCTGGCCTGGACCTGGCAATGCCCCAGTATTGGCGTGCATCATATGGAGGGGCATTTACTGGCTCCCATGCTGGAAGAAAACACCCCTGAATTCCCATTTCTGGCTCTGCTGGTTTCCGGCGGCCATACTTTACTGGTGGATGTCACCGCGATGGGTGCTTACCGGATCATTGGTGAATCTCTGGATGATGCAGTGGGTGAAGCCTTTGATAAAACCGCCAAAATGCTGGGGCTGGGTTACCCCGGCGGCCCGATTATTTCTGAACTGGCAAAAAAAGGCACTGCCGGAGGCTATAAATTTCCCCGCCCTATGGTCAATCGCCCCGGTCTGGATATGAGTTTCAGCGGTTTAAAAACTTTTGTATTAAATACCTGGATGGCATCAGATAAAAGTGAGCAGACCCGAGCCGATATTGCCTGGGCATTTCAGGATGCCATTGTGGACACTCTGACCATTAAATGTAAGCGGGCCTTAAAAGAAACAGCATATCAGCAACTGGTTATAGCCGGCGGCGTCAGTGCGAATCAAAGCCTGCGTGAGCGTCTGAACAATCTGGCCCGAACCAGCCCGCTGGAAGTCTTTTATCCCCAGCCACAATATTGTACTGATAATGGTGCCATGATTGCTTTTGCGGGATTGCAGCGACTTAAGGCGGGTGAACATGATGGTGAGGGTTTTAGTACCAGACCTCGCTGGCCTCTGGGTGAGCTGGAAGAAGTCGGTAGTCGGTAGTCGGTAGTCGGAAAAATAGTATGGTTATTTTTCTGTACCTTCCAGTAATCGCTTAATATTACCGCGATGACGCCAGATCAGCAGAATGGCTATAAAGGTGCCCATTATCATATAAGTTAAAGAACCGCTGAAGCACCAGAAATAAAACGGTGACAGTGCCGATGCCACTAAAGCAGCCATAGAGGAAATTTTAAACCCATAGGCCATTATCAGCCAGGTAAGGATCATAACCAGCGCTACCGGCCAGCTTACACCGGCAATAGCCCCCAGAGAAGTAGCCACACCTTTACCACCCTTAAAACCAAAAAACAGCGGATAAAGATGCCCCAGAAACGCTGCAACTGCCACCAGTGCCAGAGTCAGTTCATCACCGCTGAACAGCCGTGCAATTAAAACCGGTATCAGCCCCTTTAACATATCCCCAGTCAGGGTAATAGCTGCGGGTTTTTTACCGCCAATACGCATGACATTAGTAGCTCCTGGGTTATTAGACCCCTGAGTACGCGGATCGGGCAGGCCCATGACTTTACAGGTAATAATAGCTGCAGAAACAGATCCTGTAAGATAGGCAAAAATAACTAGACTTATCAAAATAATCAGCTCATCAGACACAAAAACATCTCTTGATTTTAAATCAGATGATTATACTGGATTATTAGAGAAAATGTTAAGCGTTAAGCAAAAGATTAAAAGCACACATTTCTCCTGTCAAACATATCCGTTCTTATCTTTTGCTCTGGCTCTTACTTAACGCTTAACGCTGCTCTTTCCCCTACCCCTCCTGACCATCCACTCTCGGTGCCAGCAATACCGGTGTATAAGCAATACTAAAAAGTGTAAATGCAACTATCCATAAGATCATGGAAGTTTCTATCCACAATACATATTGGCTCATGGCAATAAGAGGTAAAAGGACACGGGCTATTGCGGCTAAAAATAATAGATAGAAACCAAATACGGCAATTCTGGGAGGAACCAATTCACGACCGGTATGGCCTAATGAGACTCGAGCCATCATACCATAAGTAGTAATGCCTACGACACCAACAGTCCAGGCATGAATAGCCAGATTATTGGTCACCAGTTCCAGTCCAACCAGCATTTTCATAGCAAAACCTATAAGAAACCAGAGATAACCGGCATACAGTACCCAGAGGATAGGAATATTCAGCACCGGTTTAGAAAACCAGGGAAATACCCGCATAAGGTGCGCAAATAATAACAGCGCAGATAAAAAGGCAATAATCATTCCGTTAAGGGCAAAAATATCAGCCAGAGCCAGTAAGATCAAGGTATAGAATAAAATCTTTTCCAATAGCGGACGTTCTACAACCCGTGTTCCCGGTACAACTACCCGAGTAAAAAATGGCATAACCCGACCGGTTAATACCTGAATAAGCATTAATATACTGAACAATGCCAGAGTATTACCAGGCACCAGAGTCGCATCACTGATCCCCAGATGCTGCAACTGAACCAGTATGTCGGCCAGCATAAATGAACTGAGAATAACGACCATAATCAGGTTATGCCATTGTTTTGCTTTAACAACAGGATGCGCAACTGCCAGAGTTAAAAACATAAAGAAACTGACATCCACCACTGCAACCACGACCCCCGAAACAGGAACAAAAGGCAGAATACGCGCCAACACCCAGATTAGAGCTAATAAAGCCAGAGGGGTTTTAGTAATGGTGGCCAACCCGGTCCAGTTTCTGACGGCAGTCAGCAAAAAACCGGCAATCACCGATGCAGCATATCCAAACAGCATTTCATGACTATGCCAGTCTATAAAACCGTAATAATTATTCAACTGCAAAGTATTGGTATAAATCAGTCCCCATAATGTCATTAAAATAACAGCGGACAGGCCGGCCAGAAGGAAAAAGGGACGAAAACCCAGATTAAACAGTGCAAAACTATTGTCAGGTTTTTCATTTATCTGTAACAACACAATCTCCTAGAAACAACGCTCCTCGAAAAGAACTATTTAACAAGAGCACTTATTAAAACAACAAACATACAATAAGTGAATGATTAAGATCAAGGAGATAAAATAGCTAATAACTGAACACCACTGAGGGAGCCTTGTAGTGTGCCACATAGACAATATAGGCAAATACCACCACCGCAGCGATGGCCGCCACAGCACGAATGGTTCTGGTCTTACCCCAGCGTAAAGCTACCATGCCCAGTAAAATATAAATACATAAACCAATAATTTTTTCTGCAATCCAGAGCGTGGTAAACGGGTTGACACCCAGCAGATAAACCATAAACAGAGCACTGGCCAGCAGTACAGTATCCACCTTATGCGGTAGTTTTTTAAACCAGTAACGGTTCTGATAAGGGGAATTCTTTAAGCTAAGGATAACCCGGCCGATAAACCCGGTAATGGACAGGGAAATCGCTGAAACATGAATCATTTTAATAATTTCGTACAAAGTCATCAGATATTACTTCTTACTCCAAATGAGGCATTGATTTTAGCTGTATAATCAACGATTATGCTACAATTTGTTGATCTTTTTAAAAGTTTCATCGACCCTGATATAATTTTTCATACAGCTCTCAGGCAACAGCCATTACATGGACATAATATTTATCAATCAGTTCAAACTGAATACCATAATCGGCATTCATGACTGGGAAAGACAACAGCGCCAGCCCGTCATTCTGGATATTGAAATAGGCTGCTCCATCAAAAGGGCCTCTCACAGTGATCGGATTGAGGACTGTATAGATTACTTTGAAGTCTGTGAACGTATAAAAGCACTGGCAGACAGCCATCATTTTCAACTGGTGGAGTCTCTGGTTGAAGCCATCAGCCGGATTATATTAAATGATTTTGGTGCTCAACAGGTTAAAATAAAACTCAGCAAACCCAATGCCGTACAGGAAGCTCAGGGCGTGGGTGTTATTATCGAGCGTACCCGGAAAGAGAAGCAATGAATAAACATCTGGTTTTTGTTGGTATTGGCAGTAATATTGAACAGGAAAAATACATTCGTCTTGCTGCACAATATTTGCAACAGGCTTTTGGGAACGATTGCAGACTTAAATTATCCCCCGTGTATAAAACCCGCGCTGTCGGTTTTGACGGTGATGATTTTTATAATCTTGTGGCCAGTTTCTATACCACCATGACAGTAATAGAAGTAGAGCAGATTCTAAAACAAATTGAACATGAAAATGGCAGACAGCGTAATCAGATTAAATTTTCTGCCCGAACGCTGGATATTGATCTATTATTATATGATCAGCTCATTATTCAACAGGACGGTATCAGTGTGCCCAGAGATGAAATTGAAAAATATGCCTTCGTGCTGTCACCCCTGGCTGATCTGGCACCGGATTTAAAGCATCCTCAAACAGGTAAAACCATGCACAAAATGTGGGGTGAAATGAAACCCCGAACCGATGAACACGCTCTGCAGAAAATTGATTTCAGCTGGTCATAACAATAACTACCTAAAGCTAAATTAATTCAGCTTAAAGATGCAGTAATGCCCTGGTTTGCGTCACTTTTTTCTGGGCTTTTTCCAGTACTTTAATACTTAATCTGGGTGTCAACTGCCCCAGTGCCAGTTTATGAAAAGCCGGCGTCTGATCAATAATAGGCACGCCCCGCTGGAGGGGGGTGCCTATATAGCTGTGCAAATGCGCCATATTGACAATATCCACCAGATCCGCCTTATCACTGCTATCGCGCATCCAGTTTTCTGTTTCTTCTGCCACTTCAATAAAGTCTTCTGAAAAGTCCCAGCGACTTAATATTGAACTGCCCACCTGGGCATGCATTTTCTTTATCACCTTATCCAGATGCTCTTCGCTATCCATAATCAGGCTATGCTCAACGGCTTTATTTAAAATAGCCACGACGCCAATATCATGGATCAGTCCAGCCAGTAAAGCATGTTCGGCATTAAACCCGGGAGTAAGTTTTGCCAGTACAAAGCTGATTGCGGCAATTTCTATACTATGCTCCCAGAGTTTACACATATGTTTGGTCAACATCTTGTTTTTAGAGGTAAACAGTTCTTTCAGGGTAAAGGCGGTCACCAGCTGCACCGTCACTTTGGTGCCCAGACTCACCACAGCTGTTTTCAGGTCTTCGGCTTTTTTTCGTCTTTGATACAGGGCACTATTAGCCGCCTTAATAATTTTGGCAGCAATGGCCGGGTCAGCTAAAATAACATTAGCAATATCCTCCGCACTGGAATCTTCATCGGCAACTACTTCCCGGATCCGGGTCGCTATACTGGGCATACTGGGCAAGATAAAATTACCCTGCTGCAGCTCCAGAATAAGTTCATACAGAACCCGGTCTTCTTCATGCTCATCATCCAGCCGGGTTTCATTAATGCTATAGGATGAAACCTCTGCCTGTTCAATAGCAGTATCCAGAAAATCTTCTTTAAGCACCAGTATCTGGCAGGGTTCCATTGTTGTTACCCGGTAGCGGCTGGGACGCAATTGTGCCACCGGGCTTTGAGCTCGTTCAGATTCGGCCTTGATAATATTTTCAGAATCATCAAAAGCCGTTAGTTTTAAGGAGCCTTCAAGTAATAGAAATTTGTCTTTTGAACTGGAATTGAGTTCCAGAATGACTTTCCCGCCCGGTAAGTTCAATACCTGGGCATTAACAGAAATATAATCCAGCTGCTTGTCAGATAGCGAATGAAACGGTTTAAAAAACTTCAGACGTTTAGCATCAACCACTTCTGTTTCCATAATGAATTTATTCTTCAGTTCTTATTGATTACCCGTAATTAGTGTGCATCCGTTTATTGATGCACACTTGCGGTACAGGGACGTGCCGTTCATTTTTGACGACTGTAAGTCGTTGAAAATGGAGTAAAAGAAAAATCACACTTTTTCTTTTACGTTCCGGTAAATTGCCAGGAAGGCAATTTCCGGATGGACACTAATTAAGCTAAGGATAGCACATATTGAGCCAATACACTGTTATAGCAAACTTTTTTCTGACTTTTTCCGGCAGAGTCAGCCGCAGTTACAGGGAAACGGGTTGACGCCGACTACCCCATTGACCCGGCTGCGGATCAAAGTGACCATGACATTTTGATCCGCATTGCCTGCAATGCCCATCCGCAGTCAAATGCCACTCACTCAGTTCATACCAGTCCCGACCAATCAGCTCCTGTCCGCAATGATAACAAAAGGTGCTACCGCTTTGTTTATCATGCACATTACCACTATAAACATAGTAAAAACCATTTTGTTTCGCAATATCTCTGGCTCTCAGTAGAGAATCTAAAGAAGTCGGCGGCAGTGTTGTTAATTTATAGTCCGGATGAAAGGCCGTAAAATGCCAGGGTACTTCCGGACCAAGATGTTCAATACCCCATTGTGTCATGGCTTCAATTTCAGCAACAGAATCATTTAAACCGGGGATTAATAAAGTGGTTATTTCAAACCAGACATCAGTATGATGATACAGATATTCCAGAGTTTCCAGTACCGTCTGTAAATGGCTGCCGGTCTGTTTTTTGTAAAATTCTTCACTAAAGGCTTTTAAATCGACATTTGCAGCATCCATGACTGAAAAGAATTCTTCTCTGGGTGCATCGCAAATATAACCGGCAGTAACTGCCACAGATTTAATATCCCGTTCCCGGCAGGCATGTGCCACATCAAGCGCATATTCATGAAAAATTACGGGATCATTATAAGTATAAGCCACACTTTTACACTGATGTTCCTGAGCCGCCCGGGCAATTTGTTCCGGTGAGGCAAAGCTCATCATTTTATCCATTTCCCGTGATTTGGTACTGTCCCAGTTCTGACAGAATTTACAGCCCAGATTACAGCCCGCTGTCCCAAAAGACAAAACTGAGGAACCGGGATAAAAATGATTCAATGGTTTTTTCTCAATCGGATCGATACAAAAGCCGCTGGAACGGCCATAGGTTGTTAACACCACCTGCCCATTGTGACTGGCCCGCACATAGCAGAAGCCTCTCTGTCCGGGTTTTAAAGCGCAGTAACGGGGACACAGGTCACATTGCACCCGCATATCATGCCCAGGAGCAGTGCTCTCATTATCCAGCACATGCCAGTAGCGGGTTGGGACAGTGCTGCCCCCCTCAAAATAACTATCATTTGCCATGATCGACCCCTTACCACTTTATAAAAGTATTTTATGCCTTATGTAATATATTATAAGATATATGGGGATAAATCGGGCAATGACAACACACTCAAGACACAGAGCACCGGCAGTAGCCGGCAGCTTTTATCCCGGCTCCGGTATGGAGCTGGAGCATTCGGTAGAACATTATCTCACTCAGGCCCATCCGGACATGGCTACCAGCAGACCACTAGCCATGATAGTGCCGCACGCCGGTTATATTTATTCTGCACCCGTGGCTGCCAGTGCCTATAAACAGTTAATCCCGTATGCTGACCGCATCACTCAGGTTATTTTATTAGGCCCTTCTCACCGGGTACCCTTTACCGGTATCGCCACCAGTTCTATGGATCGATTTGATACCCCGCTGGGTGAAATACCCCTTAACCGCAAGACCATTGAACAGCTCAATCAATTACCCTTTGTGACTGAATACGACAGTGCTCACCAGCAGGAACACAGCCTGGAAGTTCAACTGCCTTTTTTGCAGAAAATCCTGACCCGCTTTAGTCTGGTTCCCCTGGTTATTGGACAGACCAGTGATGAGCAGGTTCATCAGCTGCTTGAATATCTGTGGAATGAACCGGATACTCTGTTTTTAATCAGTTCTGATTTAAGCCATTACCTGGATTATGAGAGCGCCAGAAAATATGATTTTGCTACCATGAAAGCCATTGAACAGCTCAAACCGGATCGTATTCAATATGAACAGGCCTGTGGCCGCAGTGGTATTGCCGGACTGTTATTAACGGCAAAAAACCATCATTTGAAGGTTAAGACTCTGGATATTCGTAATTCCGGGGATACGGCTGGCAGCAAAGATCAGGTGGTTGGTTATGGCAGCTGGGTGTTTACAAAAGAATAAGTCGGTAGTCGAAAGAATAAGTCGGTAGTCGGACAGATTGTAATTTTTATTGGGAGAGCTGGTACGTGTTAAATGAAGTTGATAGACAGACTTTAAAAGAAATTGCCCGAGAATCTGTTTTAAATGGATTGAATAATCATCAGCCTCCGGTAGTTAATATTGCAGACTATCCTTCCATTCTGCAGGAAAAAAAGGCTACCTTTGTCACTCTGAATATTAATCATAATCTGCGCGGCTGTATTGGCACTCTGTCTGCCTGTCGCGCTCTGGTGGATGATATTGCCCATAATGCCTATGCCGCAGCTTTTTCTGATCCCCGTTTTCCACCGGTGGGTCAAAACGAATTTAAACAGCTGGAATATCATATTTCGGTCTTAAGTGACACTCGTCCCATGCAGTTTGATTCTGAGGATGAGTTATTACAGCAAATCCGCCCCGGCATAGACGGTCTGGTACTGGAGGATAATGGCTATCGAGGCACATTCCTGCCTTCTGTGTGGGAACAACTGCCCGGTAAAGAAGAATTTCTGCTGCACCTCAAGCAAAAGGCCGGATTACCGGCCAGTTACTGGAGTGATACCTTAAAGGTCAGTCGCTACACGGTGGAAAGCTTTTAAGCTGAATAAATCAGGTTTAATCCAGCTCCATCACTCCATCCATTTCAACCCCGGCAGCTTTAGGTAAAGAAGCCACCCCAATAGCTGCCCGGGCAGGATAAGGCTGACTAAAATAACGGGCCATCACTTCATTAACCAGAGGAAAATGACTCAAATCAGTCAGAAAAATATTCAGTTTTACAATATCATTTAAATCTCCACCGGCAGCTTTTGCCACTGCCGTCAGATTATCAAACACTCTGACAATCTGTGCTTCCATATCCCCGTCCACCATTTCCATGGTTTCCGGTATTAATGGAATCTGCCCTGATAAATAAACGCTGCTGCCCACTTTTACAGCCTGGGAATAAGTCCCAATAGCCTGTGGTGCCTTATCTGTTACAATAATTTCTCTTGCCAAAACACTATCTCCTAATTACAAATATAAAGAACGCCCACCATCTACTGAGATTATCTGCCCAGATATATAACCGGCACTGGCAGCCAGAAACAATACCGTGCTGGCAATGTCTTTTGCACTGCCCTTACGTTTTAAATAGGTTCTGGAGACAATGCGCTGTTTAGTCAGATCATCCATTTCATGGGTCGGCCACATAATGGCTCCCGGTGCTACCCCATTAACCCGGATCTCCGGTCCCAGTTCAAAAGCCAGCGTTTTTACCAGCATTGCCAGTCCGGCCTTGGCCATATTATAAACACTATGACCTTCCATAGGACGCTCAGCATGAATATCAACAATATTGATAATACAGCCCTGTTGTTTTTCCAGATAGGGTGCCGCAGCCTGAGCAAGAAAAAACGGTGCTTTCATATTACTGCCGATTAAATCATCCCAGTCCTGCTCTGTTACCTTCCCCACTGGTGTTGGATAAAAACTGGAGGCATTATTAAGCAGAATATCCAGACGCCCCCAGTGCTCAATAGTTTTTTTAATAATTGCAGGTAAATTGTCAATATCGAGTAAATCAGCCTGGATCAATATCACCGAGTTTTCCCTATGACCGTTTAACTCTGCCTGTAAAGCCAGTGCCTGCTGACGGGAATTACGATAATGTATCACCAGGCTGGCACCTGCGGCATGTAAATAACGCGCAGTCATAGCACCTACTCGCTGTGCTCCGCCTGTTATCAAAGCTACCTGCCTGCTCAGATCACTTTTAATTGTATCTTCCGTTATGGTCATTATGATTTACTCTAATGAAAAACCCAGTACTACAACAGTGGATGTTAGCAGATAAGTCCCGCATAATATAGCCGATTTAAACAAGCAGAATATCTTTAATCATGCCACAGCATACTCACATCAAAAAGCCGGCAACAGATTCTTTTGCCGAAGCTTCCGCAGAAGCCAAAGCGCACAGTGAACAATTAAAAACACAAATTGTACAGGCCATTGAACATTCGGGCGGCAAAGTCAGCTTTGCCGATTATATGAACCTGGCTCTGTATGCTCCTGGAATGGGCTATTATAGTGCCGGCCTGAAAAAATTTGGCCGCCAGGGTGATTTTATCACTGCACCGGAGCTCTCCCCCCTGTTTTCTCAATGTCTGGCCATCCAGTGTACCCACATTATGCAGCAAAGTGGACAACATATTTTACTGGAAGTCGGAGCTGGCTCAGGGGTCATGGCCATTAATATTATGCTGGAACTGGAACGGCATAATAGTTTACCCGAACAATATCTGATCCTCGAACTCAGTGCAGAACTCAGAGATCGTCAGCAAAGCGCAATTAAGGCCCGACTGCCTCATCTATATGAACGTTTTACATGGTTAAACCGACTGCCTGAAAAGCCCTTTGAGGGCATTATTATTGCTAACGAGCTGCTTGATGCAATACCGGTTCATTTACTCAAACTGCTTCCGGGCAAAGTGTCTGAACGTTTTGTCACTCTGGACTCTCAACAAAATTTTATCTGGCAGGATGACGTACCCTCCGATGCCCGTCTGGAAACAATCGCCGCCGATATACAGACCCAGCATCAGGCTATGGAGGCACTGAATGATAACCCGCAACGGGCTTATATTACTGAGGTCAATCTGCTGGCTATGGACTGGCTTAAAAGTATTGCGGATATTCTGCAAGCCGGTGCAGTGTTAATAGTTGACTATGGCTATACTGCAAAAGAGTATTATCATCCTCAGCGCTATATGGGCACCCTGATGTGCCATTATCAGCACCATCGTCATGATGATCCCTTTTTTCTGCCCGGCATGCAGGATATTACCAGCCATGTTAATTTCAGCCAGGTAGCGCAAACGGCTATAGAAGCCGGTATGAAAGTGTGTGGTTTTACCACTCAGGCGCATTTTTTAATGGCCGGTGGGCTGGTAGAGCTGACCAGAGATCTGGATCCGGATGATGTGCCTCATTTTATCGAAACAGCACGTCAGATTAAAATGTTAACGCTGCCCGAAGAAATGGGTGAATTGTTTAAAGTCATTTTACTTGCTAAAGGGAAACCGCTATCATTACCGGCATTTCAATTTCAGGATTTCAGCCACCGACTTTAATCTGAAAATTTTTCAGGAACGTCTGCCGGGGTGTGATATCCTTTATTATCTACTGTTTTTTCCTCGGGCTGCTGTTGCCCTGGATCTTTTTATAAATATATTATGCATTACCGACCGTTATGGCTTGCTCTGGGTATTATCTATATAGGCCTGATCCTGTACGGTTCTCTGGCCAGAGTTCCGGATATTGACATACCCTTTAATCATACTGACAAGTTAATCCATTTTTTAATGTATTTTATTTTAGCTGGATGGTTTATCCAGCTCTATAAGCGGCTCTCTGAAAGAGTAGTTATTCTGTGCAATGCCATTTTACTGGGCTTTATTATTGAATATTTACAGGGTCTGACAGGCTATCGAAGTTTTGACTATCTGGATGCTCTGGCAAATAGTATTGGTGCAGGCAGCGCTTTTCTGCTGGCAGGTACTCAATTGTCATTACTGCTGAAGCGTTTTGACGGCTGGCTTTATACTCGTTCAAATGGCAAATAATCATAATGCGGGCAGGATGCCCGTACCCCCGGGAAAAGCACAGTTGTTAGCGGATTTTCTGTTGTTTACGCAATTGCCTGACAGCATCAATGCGTTTCAGCCTGAGCTGTTCTGCAATCTCTATCCCTTTAAAACCCTGAGCCACAATTTCTCCGGGACTCACTTCGTTAGCGGCCCGAAAAAAAGCTCTGAATAACCGGGTCTTATCATCGGGCATATCCTCGTAACCGATTCGTCCGCGTGAATCCGCCTCACAGGCCATTAAAAAGAACTCAAAGCGTTCAGCGCGACGAAAAGCATCCAGACGTGATAATAAATCCACAATAGTGGCCGGTTTCAGCTCTCCAATGCGATGATAGTTTAAATGAAACTCGGTAACCAGCAATGCCAGTGCAGTATAATCATTGGGTATTTTCAGACGCTGGCATAATTTTTTTACCAGTGGCACCCCCCGAATCTCATGGGCAATATGCCTGGGCCACTGTTCTTCAGGTGTGGTGCCTTTACCCAGATCATGCACCAGAGCCGCAAATCGAACCCGTGGCTCGGCAGAAATACGGGCAGCCTGCTCCAGCACCATCATGGTATGAATACCGGTATCAATTTCAGGATGCCATTGTTTTGGCTGAGGTACACCATATAAGCAATCAATTTCTGGAAATAAACGCGCAAGAGCACCGCACTGACGCAAGATCTCAAAAAAAATGCGGGGATTATTATCAGCCAGTGCTTTTTCCACTTCCTGCCAGACCCGTTCAGCAACCAGTGCCTCCATTTCGTCATGATCCACCAGGCACTGCATCATGGCCATGGTTTCTGCTGCAATACTAAACCCATAGTCTGCATAACGGGCAGCAAAGCGGGCAACTCGCAAGACTCTTAAGGGATCTTCCACAAAGGAAGGAGAAACATGGCGAAGAACCCGATCTCTGATATCCTGCACCCCATTATAGGGGTCATACAGCCTGCCCTGTTCATCTTCAGCTATAGCATTGATAGTTAAATCACGACGAATCAAATCCTCTTCAAGAGTAACGTCTTTATCTGCATGAAATGCAAAACCATGATAACCCTTGCCGGTTTTACGTTCAGTACGTGCCAGAGCATATTCTTCGTGAGTTTGCGGATGCAGAAATACCGGAAAATCCTTGCCCACCGGAGTAAATCCCTGAGTCAGCATTTCATCCACCGTAGCACCTACCACGACATAATCATGGTCAACAACCTTACGCTTTAACAGCTTGTCTCTGACGGCACCGCCCACTTTATAGATTTGCATTATCTCTCATTCAGAATCGGAGTAAATTTGCTGTGATCCTAAGTGAAATAGCAAAGAATTTCTATTAAAACCCGCTTTTAGGCACATTTTCAGGGTCATTTAAAAAGTACGACTGCTATCGCCCCGCTTTACTTCTAAGAAAATCCATTTGACCGACAAAATCTCTGCCCGCCAGATAGCCAGGCACAATGCTGTCAATACTATGCAGAGACAGCGCCAGTTCACTGACAGCCTGACTATTCTGACAGACACTGTCCAGCTGCATACTATTAAAGTTATCCATAGTAATTGGCGAACCGGGCATTAAGCCCATAAGCACTACCAGCGGTTTAGACAGGAATCGGTTTAAAGGAATAATTTTGCTCTTACTGCCCGTCTGTTTAGCAGTATACTGCACCAGCTCTTTTAAGCTATAGACATCCGGTCCGCACAACTCATAGTTTTTATCATGGGTCCCGGGCTGATTAATGCTGTTAATAAAGGCATCCGCCACATCCCCTACATAAACAGGTGCAAAGCGGGTACTGGCACTGGTTAGAGGAAAGACCGGCAGCAGACTGAGCAATTGAGCAAAAAGATTAAAGAAACTATCACCCGGTCCAAAAATGACTGAAGGGGCAAAACTGGTTACCTGCACCCCTTCTGTCGCCAGCACCTGTTTTTGTGCCCTGCCTTTGCTGCGCAAATATTCACTGGGACCATTTTCATCCGCATTTAAAGCACTCATATGCAATAACCGCGGCGTTCCAACAGAGCGGGTTGCTTCAGCCACTCTTTGTGCAACCTCCAGATGTACTCTGGCAAAGGTGTTGGGACCCTGTGGATTCAAAATACCTGCCAGATTGATGACGACATCATAACCGTCAATTTGACGTTCGAGTATTTTGTTGCCAAAAAAATCTATACTGGTGAGCTTGACACCCGGCAGTGATTTTAAATGGCGATGCCTCTCAGGACGACGGGTAATAACCTTAACCTTATCTCCCCGGGCAATCAGTTGAGTTATCAGATGGGTTCCTACAAACCCGGTTCCTCCAATAATACAGATATTCAAAGCCTTAGCCCTCTCTTTTGTATTC
>JALVAL010000016.1 GCA_027011205.1 Gammaproteobacteria bacterium | reverse complement strand
GTCATAAGTCATAAGTCATAAGTCATAAGTCATAAGTCATAAGTCATAAGTCATAAGTCATAAGTCATAAGTCATAAGTCATAAGTCATAAGTCATAAGTCATAAGTCATAAGTCCAGTTTTTTTTGATTTGACAATTAAACGGTGTTTAATTATTATGTTGTTTAATAAATACAAATTGACCGGGGGTTTTTTATGAAGTGGCTTAAACGAATAGCAGCAATAATTTTAAAACTGCTGTTTCGAGTGGAACTTGAAGGTCTGGATAATTATAAGCAGGCGGGCTCAAGGGTTCTGATTGTGGCCAATCACACCTCCTTTCTGGATGCGGTACTACTTGCAGTGTTTTTACCGGATCGGATCACTTTTGCGATTAATACCCAGATAGCTCAAAAATGGTGGGTTCGCCCTTTTGCTGGAATAGTTCGTTTATTTCCCATGGATCCGGTCAATCCTCTGGCTATAAAATCTTTTATTAAAGATCTGAGTGAAGATAAGCATTCGGTCATTTTTCCTGAAGGACGAATAACCGTTACTGGTACTTTAATGAAAATTTATGATGGTCCCGGGCTGATTGCTTTAAAAACCGGAGCGATGGTCTTACCGGTAAGAATAGATGGAGCGCAATATTCAATTTTCTCCCGCTTAAAAGGCATTGAGCGGCGTCGGCTTTTCCCCAGGATCAAATTGACTGTTTTAGCGCCGCAGAAAATTCAGCTGGATGAGTCTATTAAAGGCAGAGACAAAAGAGCCGCTGCCGGCAAAATTTTAAAACAGATCATGGTGGATATGATTTATCGCACCAGCAATAGCTGTTTAACTTTAATGGATAAATTGCTGGAGGCTAAAAAAATTCATGGTGCAGGACAGGATGTTTTAGAAGATATTGAACGCCAGCCTCTAAACTATAGACAATTGTTACTGAAAACCAGCGTGCTTTCACAGTTAATGAAAAAACTAACTCATAGTGGTGAAGTCATTGGTTTATTGCTACCCAACACAAATGCCACGGTGTTGAGCTTTATAGCTTTGCAAAGTATTGGTCGGGTACCGGCCATGTTAAATTATACAGTGGGTTACCAGGGCCTGTTATCGGCACTTGAAACGGCTCAGATTAAAGTGATCTATACTTCAAAACGCTTTATTTGTCTGGCTAAGATGGATGATTTAATTACCTTGCTGAAGGAAAATATAAAAATTGTTTATCTGGAAGATTTACGTGACCGGTTTAACTGGAAAAATAAACTGTACGGACTGACATGTAGTCTATTGCCTGAGATGTTTTATGCACCGCAATGGTCAGAAATCACCCCGGATGATCCGGCTGTTATCCTGTTTACTTCGGGTTCGGAAGGTGTTCCTAAAGGCGTGGTGTTATCCCATAAAAATCTGATCACTAATATGCATCAACTGGGTACTAAAATTGATTTTAATAAAAATGATGTTATTTTGAATGCTCTGCCGCTGTTCCATTCTTTTGGTTTAAGCACCGCCACTCTGGTAGCGATATTAAATGGCATGAAAGTGTTTTTATATCCATCACCTCTGCATTACCGGATTATCCCCGAAATAGCCTATGACATTAATGCCACCATGTTATTTGGAACCAATACCTTTTTAAACGGTTATGCAAAATACGCTCACAATTATGATTTTTTCAGTATTCGCTATGTTTGTGCCGGAGCCGAGGCGGTGCAAAAAGAAACCCGCACTTTATATGCTGAAAAATTCGGTTTAAGAATTCTGGAGGGCTATGGTGCAACAGAAACCAGCCCGGTTATTTCCATGAATACACCGATAGATTATCAGACTGGCAGTGTAGGAGTTTTATTGCCAGGTATTGCGTATCATCTGAAACCTGTAGCGGGGATTGAACGAGGCGGGCAGTTATTTATTAAAGGTGATAATGTCATGACAGGTTATCTAAAAAACAAAAATCCCGGCGTTCTGGAACCGGCCAGCTCAGAGTATGGTGACGGCTGGTATGATACCGGTGATATTGTGGATATTGATAGCGATGGTTTTGTGTTTATAAAAGGCAGAGTCAAGCGTTTTGCCAAAATTGGCGGGGAAATGGTGTCTCTGGCTATGGTTGAAAAAATGGTACAGCAGTGCTGGCCTGATTACGAGCATGCGGTGGTCAGTATCCCCGATCCGGCTAAAGGTGAACAACTGGTTTTATTAACCACCTATCAGGCGGCTGATCGCAAAGCACTATCTGTGTTTGCCAGGGCTCAGAATATTGGCGAACTGAATATCCCTAAACAGCTAAAAACTATTGATAAACTACCCTTATTAGGGACAGGAAAAACAGATTATACCGAGATTGGTAAAATTATTTTAAATGAATAACTACAGAAATTGTAATTTCTCAACGTAATTTTAACTCCGTAAGCGAGCCATCATAACGTTTAATACTATTAATTAGTGTCCATCCGGAAATTGCCTTCCTGGCAATTTACCGGAACGTAAAAGAAAAAATGTGATTTTTCTTTTACTCCATTTTCAACGACTTACCGTCGTCAAAAATGAGCGGCACATCCCTGTGCCGCTAGTGTGCATCAATAAATGGATGCACACTAATTAGCGTGATGGATAATTTCCAGGGCATCATGAACCGTTTCACGCACCTCCGGGGTTTTATCATCGGCGAGTGATTTTATCGCCGCTATGGCATCCGTGCTTTCCGTTAAGCCAAGATAATAACAGGCATCATTACGTACCGCAGGATTTTCTGCGTCCAGTATCGCTGTTAAATCCGGGATCAGGGCTTTTATAGCGGAACTTCCCTGTAGCTCTTCAAAAACTGCCCCTATACCGATTTTAGCACCTAATGGGGTATCCTCATCGGTCATCATTTTTGGGAAGTATTTAAGCAGTTCAGGTTCTTTTTTTACCAGATTAATAACTTTTTTTAAATTACCTGTGGTAAAAAGTTCAGAAAAATAATCCTGTATTCCGCTGTCTGACTGCAGGCGGGCAAGCCACTGCTGTAATTCCTTTTTCGTTTGTGCCCCGGTTAATTCAAAGGGTCCAATTTTTATCCAGGGTACAGAACGTACATTTAATTTCTGGGCCTGTTCAGGAACCAGAGCTATATTACTGACATGCAGTTCAGCAATTTCACCGGCTTTTATTAACTCAGACAGAGCCTGTAACACAGCAGGGCAATGCGGACAGCCGGAGGCAATAAACAGTTTGACACTAACGGGTTCCTGTTTTTTCATTTTCTATTCCAGGTTAAGTTTTCTGGCGACAAAATCAATATCTTTGTCGCCACGACCACTGAGATTGATTAGAATACTCTGTTCGGGTGGCAAACGGGTCGCCAGTTTCATTGCATGGGCAACGGCATGAGCACTTTCCAGTGCAGGAATAATGCCTTCCAGACGTGATAAATCCATAAAGGCATCCAGACATTCCTGATCCGTTGCCGTTTCGTATTGAACGCGTTCAATGTCTTTGAGATAACAATGTTGAGGGCCGACACCGGGATAATCAAGGCCTGATGCAATAGAATAAACAGGTAAAGGCTCACCTTCACTATCCTGTAATAGATAACAGCTGAAACCATGGATAACACCGGGTGTGCCTTTGGCCATTGTGGCAGCATGTTCGGAGGTGTTTAAACCTTTACCGGATGGTTCTACACCTATCATCTTAACATTGTCATCGTCCAGAAAAGCAGTAAACAGACCCATGGCATTGCTGCCGCCGCCGACACAGGCAACCAGATAATCAGGCAGTGTTTCGGTCATATCCATAAATTGGCTCCGAGCTTCCACACCGACAATAGACTGAAAATCTCTGACCATCATGGGAAAAGGGTGGGGACCGACCACTGAACCAATGGCATAAAGAGAATTTACCGGGTCCTGAAGATAGGCTTCAAAAGCACTGTCAACGGCATCCTTAAGAGTGCGGGTACCACGGCTGACAGGAATAAGGTTAGCTCCCAGTATTTTCATGCGAATAACATTAGGATGTTCTTTTTCTACATCCACTTCCCCCATATGAATTTCACAGTCAATACCCACCAGAGAGCAGGCGGTAGCCAGAGCAACGCCATGCTGACCGGCACCGGTTTCTGCCAGTACTTTTGTTTTACCCATATGTTTAGCCAGCAGTGCTTCACCCAGACAATGGTTGATTTTATGGGCGCCGGTGTGGTTTAAATCTTCCCGTTTCAAATATATTTGAGCACCGCCGCATTTGTCTGTTAAATTTTTAGCATGATAAACTGGACTGGGGCGGCCGACAAAATGTGTCATTAAGTCTGCCAGTTCATTTTTAAATGTATCAGTATCTTTAATCTCAAGATAGGCGTTATTAATATCGTCCATAATGGCTTTTAATTCAGGGGGCAATTGCTGTCCCCCGTATTCACCAAAAAAACCATTTTTATCGGGCATGGGTAAAAACTGTGTATTGCTCATATTGATTACCTCTGGTTGGAAAATGCGTTCTCATTCTATTTACAGAGAACGGCTGTTTTAGCATAAATCTTATAGAATACTATTCTTTAGCATATTTTTTATGGACAAT
>JALVAL010000015.1 GCA_027011205.1 Gammaproteobacteria bacterium | reverse complement strand
AAAAACTTACTGATGAATTGACTCAGGGCAAGTACAAAAAATATTAAATATTTAATAATAGAACGTTGAATTATTGTGTTATTGAAATTCAGCAAAATTTAAGATGCAGGAATCTGATAAGATGAATGATGAAGTACAAAAACCTCAGCAAATTGAAGAACATATTGTTGAGATTGTCAGTGACTCCGGTGAGGGTGCGCAGAAATGCGGCCAGACATTCGGGGTGATTGGCGGCAAAATGGGAAATGGGATCTGGACGGTTGAGATTATTCCGGCTGAAATTCAGCCACCGGCCAGAACACCCGCCGGTGGTAGTGGTAACCGCATTCGCTTTGGTTCTAAAATCATGACTAATATGGGTGATGAAGCAGATCTGGTGGTTGGATTTAATGAACAGGTATTATATGCCCGTATTGCCAATGGTGCCTATAAAGAAGGGACTGTTGTCCTGCTGGAAAATAAATGGGCAACCGATCCGCAGGAAAAAATTCGTGAAGATTACGCTAAAGCGGTAGAGGAATTTCGTAAACATGGCCTGATTGTTCATGAACTGTCTATGGAAGAAGAATGCCTGAAGATCGTCAGCAATGCTCGTCGTGGTAAAAATATGTTTGTTCTGGGTATGATCTGCCGGATTTATAATCGTGATACCGATATTGCTCTGAATGAAATTTATAATGCTTTTCACCGCAAGGGTGACAAAATAGTTAAGAGTAATCAGGATTTATTTAATTCCGGTTATCAGTTTGCCAGAGATAATCTGTCACAATACTTTTTTAATATACCCCCATATGAAGGTGCGCTGGACAGTAATCATCATATGGTGGTTACTAATGGCAATATTGCTTTAGGATTGGGTGTTATGGCTGCAGGAATGGAGCTGGTATCCATGTATCCTATTACACCAGCTACCTCAGCATCACATTTTATTGCAGATGTTTATAATGGCGTGGGTGGTTTTGTACATCAGGCAGAAGACGAAATTGCTGCTATTGGTTTTGCCATTGGTGCCTCTTATGCAGGTAAAACAGCCTGTACTATTACCTCCGGCCCAGGTATGGCTCTTAAAACAGAAATGATTGGCCTGGCTGCTATGGGAGAAATACCCCTGGTTATTGTAGATGTACAGCGCGGTGGGCCGTCAACAGGGCTGCCGACAAAAGTTGAACAGGCAGATTTATTGTCTTCTTTATATGGTGAGCCGGGTGATGCACCTAAAATTGTTATTGCCGCAGCAACCATTCCTGAATGTTTTGAATTTGCTATTACGGCCCGTAAACTGGCTGAAGAATTTAGAACACCGGTGATTTTACTCACGGATACCAATCTGGCAACGGGTGTACAGCCCTGGGCTCGTCCTGAAATTCAGGAAGAATGGCTATCTGATCCGGTGGACCAATCACCATGGGATAAAAATATTCCAGCCTATGACTGGGATGAAACCACCGGTTTGTCACAGAGACCTGTTCCTGGGCAGCCTGATGGTATGTATGTTTTAACGGGACTGTCTCATACCAATTATAGTAAAGTGGCTTATGATTCAGATACTAACCAGCTCAGTACGGAATTTCGCAGCCGTAAGCTGGCGGCTTTGCAAAGCACTCTGAAGCCTCCGCTGGTTAATGGTGATGATGATGGTGATTTATTAGTCGTAGGCTGGGGTTCCACCATTGGTGCAATTGAAGAAGCGGTGGGAATTATGCGTTCTGAAGGACTTAAGATTGCCTCGCTTCATTTACGTTTCATGTCGCCACTGGAGCCGGGATTAAAAGAAATCTTTAGTAAGTTCAAGAAGGTAATGACCGTTGAGATTAATTATAGTGATGATCTTAATGCACCATTGATTACAGCTGAAAACAGACGTTATGCACAACTGGCCAATGTGTTACGGGCACAATTTGCTATTGATATTGACTGCTGGTCTGTTGTTTATGGGCATCCTCTGCAACCGGGTATGCTGGTTACTGAACTTACCAGGCGTCTTGACGCTGTTAATCAATAAGGAGTCATTATGTTTGGTCTGAAAGCGGATTGGTCTTTAGAAGTTTTTGAACGTTATTTTACCCTGGGTGATTATGCTGGCGGGGAAGCCCGCTGGTGTTCCGGTTGCGGGGACTTCGCGGTACTCAATACCGTACACCGGGTACTGAGAGATGCACAGGTAGCCCCGGAAAAAAGCGTGGCTGTATCAGGCATTGGCTGTTCCAGCCGTCTGCCTCACTATATGGGTACCTATGGTTTACATGGTCTACATGGCCGGGCACTGCCGCTGGCCAATGGGGTAAAATCCCGCCGTCCTGATCTGGATGTCTGGGTGGCTACCGGTGATGGTGACTGTTTTTCTATTGGTGCCGGTCCCTGGCTGCATTCACTGCGTCTGAATATGGATATAGTGGTGCTGGTATTTGATAATGCCATTTATGGTTTGACCAAAAAACAGACATCACCCACCACACCTTCTGGCACAAGAACTAATACTCATCCAACAGGCGCACCTATGCCGCCCATAAATCCGTTAACCATTACACTGGGAGTTTCTAACGTTTCATTTGTTGCTCAGGTGGTGGACTGGAATCCACCTTTATTATATGAAACCATTAAGGCGGCTCATGAGCATCGTGGTACCAGTTTTGTGCGTATATTACAGCGTTGCCCGGTATTCTCTGAATCGTTCTGTAAGCCTCTACAGGATAATCCGGCTCAGTTTGTATTACTGGAACATGAAGACGGTATTAAGATAGACGATAATGTTAAACGCATTTATTCCAATGTAGTTGAACATGATCCTTCTGACTGGTTAGCAGCCATGAAATATGCCCGTGATGATGAGAATCTGCCACTGGGACTATTATATAAAGACACGGATGCAGTTGTTTATGAAGATGTATCCAGTCAGGGCATTGGTAAAACCAATGAAGAAAAAATTGCCGCAGTTAATGCTGCTTTTGATAAATTTGCAATATAAAATACAGCACTTTTAGAATGACTTTAAATACTACAATAGAATCATTGCCAAAACTGCCTGATGTGATTAAGGATAATGATAATTCTAAAAAAATTATGCACCTTCTACGTCACTTCCATCTTGGTAATCCAAAGGCCGCAGCACAACTTGAATCGGTTAGTGATAATTACCTGCCGGCTCTGCTTTCTGCTTATCGGGATGCATCCAGCCTGCGTTATGACTATCCGCTTTATCTGTCTCCGGTTGATGCCTCCCATAGTCTGAGTCTCTCTATAGCTAAACCCGTTTCGGATTTTCTTCTGGAACGGGTGGATGCTTTTGCTACCGGTGCGGGAAGTGCCAGAGTACTAAGAGACAATTTACCCTGGATAGAGCGTGAATTAAGGGAAGGCACCCGTAGTATAGAAGGGCCGTCAGCCATTAAACCACTGATTCACAAAGCCTGTGAAAAACTGGTTCAGCATCTACATCTGGATACTGACAATCAGCAGCGTTTAGAGAGCGATATCAAACAGCTGCTTGAACAGATATCAGATGAGGGATTAATACTGGGTTATGGACGTTTTCCTGCGTTACACCTGTTAATGCATTTGATCCGCAATAAGGTTATACCGCGTATTTCTTTATTTAAGGAAGAAACCGAGCAATATATTAAGGAGCTAAAAAATCTTCTTGATGTAGATGATAGTAAACGTGAAGAAGCTAGTTCATCTGTAGCGTTAGAGTCAAATATTGCTTCGAATAAATTTTTTAATACTGAATCATTATCTAAAATTGTCAGACATTCTCATGGCACGGTAGCGATGAGCGATGTTCGTCGTCAGCGAATTGAAAATGCGCTCAACACTTTAAAAGATTTTAAGGAAAAAGAAACGCTTGTTCATATAGTGCATTCAGCTAAGACTCTGGATAATTCACAATGGCTGGATCAATCTTCCTGCTTCACCAGTATCCATGATAAAGATCCCTGTAGTAAGGCTACGGATATTTTTGATCAGGAGGCACAGCAACTGGCTAAAGTGTTTGCTGCAGCCCGAATTGCCAGACTGGAGCTTAAAAATCTGTATGATGAAGATATTCATGATCCCTGGTTTAACAATTTTAACTGGGAAACTTTTTCATCGGATGAGTTAATACTGGTTCCTTCAGTTATTGTACTGGAAGGGGCTAATCGTCTGGCAGGTGAAAGTATGGTTTCTTTTTCCCGTTTGCTCAATTCCGGCCGTCCGGTTAATATCTTTGTGCGGGTGCAGGCACATAATAATCCCGGTGCAACAGATAATGAAGATCCTTTTCAGAGTTACCGAACGGAACTGGGCTATATTGGGATCAGTCATCGTCAGGCAGTGGTGACCCAGTCATCTGCTGCGCGTCATCAACATCTTTTAAACCATTTTGATATGGCCCTCAATGCCACCCGGACCAGTTTACATTTAATTAATGTTGGCTTGCGTGAAACCGGGCAGGATATGGGACTCAATGCCTGGCTGGTGGCCGGTGCCGCACTAGAGGGTCGTGCACATCCATTTTTTGCAGTCAATCCAGGCGCCGGTGATTCAGCCGCTGATCGAATGGACTTTGAAGGTAATCCTCAGCCTGACAAGGACTGGCCCTCTCATAAATTTGCCTATGTTAATGAAGGCGGGGATGTTAATGAGCTGGAGCTGGATTTTACTTTTGCTGATTATTCGCTGTTAATTCCCCGGCTGCATCAGCATTTTGCTTTAATCCCGGCAGAATGTGAATCGGATGATTTAATTTTAGTATCAGACTACCTGGCCATGCCGGCACAACAGGCAGAAAATTTTGTGCCATTTATCTGGACAGTTGATCAGAATAATCAGCTTAGAATGCTGGCTATTACCCGCGCTCTGATCCATGCCTGCAGGGATCGTCTTAATTTCTGGCATTCCCTGCAGGAAATGGCCGGTGTACGCAGTCGATATATAGAGCAGGCCGAACAGCGCATCAAATCCGAAGCAGAGCAGCAGATCTCAGAACAGCTGGCACAGGCAAAAGCCGAATATAAAGCGGAACTGGAACGGGTTAAAACAGAAACAGCGGCTCAGGTGATGAGTCGTCTGACAGATATGTTACTGGGACTGGATTTAACGTCCTCTGCACCAGCAGGTTTTACTGTTTCAGCTGCTCCTGCTGCCACCGCGGTCAGTCCCTCTGAAGCAGTTGAAGACGATGACAGTACAGCAGAACCCACTGAAGATGTTGCTCAGGAAGAAGATGAGGGCATGAGTTTTGATGAGCCGTGGATTGATACGCCCTTATGTACGACCTGTAATGACTGTACTGACATGAACCCGTTAATGTTCGTTTATAACGACACCAATCAGGCTGTTATTGCTGATTTAAGTGCTGGCACTTATCTGCAAATGGTGGAAGCAGCAGAAATATGCCCGTCAAAGTGTATTCATCCCGGTAACCCATGGGATAAAAACGAATCCAATCTTGATGATCTGATGCAACGTGCAGAGCCTTTTAACCAGTTATGAATTGGACCGCTTTTTTAACTGCACCGGTTATTATGACCAGTCTGGGTTTACTCTTCGGGGTCATTCTTGCGATTGCCTATCATTATCTGAAAGTTGAAGAAGATCCGCGTATTTCTGAAACGGAAGAGCTGCTGCCGGGTACCAATTGCGGAGCCTGTGGTGAGCCCGGCTGTTTACCGTTTGCTATTAAACTGGTCTCTGGAGAAATGAATCCCAGCGGTTGTACGGTGGCTTCTGAAGATGAGATTGATAACCTGTCTGAATTTCTTGGCGTTGATGCCGGTGAACAGGAGAAAATTGTAGCTCGGCTTAAATGTGCTGGCGGCAAGGGACAGGCCTTTCAAATTGCTGAATATCGGGGCTTTGAAAGCTGCCGGGCTGCTGCGGTAATTTCCGGCGGCGGTAAGGGCTGTTCCTGGGGCTGCTTAGGACTGGGTGACTGTGAGGTGGCCTGTACATTTGATGTTATCCATATGAATGATAATGGTCTGCCTGTGGTTGATGTCAACGACTGTACGGCCTGTTCTGACTGTGTGGATATCTGTCCTAAAAATCTGTTTGAATTGCACCCGGTGACAGAAAAACTGTTTGTACAATGCAATATTCCGCTTGAAGGTGAAGCCGTATCTGCCTTATGCAGTGCCGGTTGTGACGGCTGTGAGAAATGTGTGGCTGATGCACCGCCCGGTTTAATGCATATGGAAAATGAATTGCCTGTGGTTGATTATAACTCGGGGCTTTTTGCAGATGATAAATTAACTAAAAAAGCCATTGAACGTTGCCCGACTCAGGCTATTCAGTGGCTTGAAGGCAAACAGTTTGCCGATCATTCTGAACAAAGTCAGCGTTATGCCCAGTATTAATAAACAGGACTGTGAAGCAGAAAAACTATGTTAAATTTTACTGAAACAGCAATCCGGCTTTATCGTCAGTTATTCGGCAGCCCGGAACTGGCAGGGCAGTTGCCCGATGGTATCGATACGGTGCTTGATGGTCACACGGCTATTGCTGTAACTGAAGCTGGAATAACGGAAACGGCCGTTCTGGGCAGCAGTTTTCTGGAGCAGGGTGCGGCTCTGGCCTGGCTGGCTGAACAGCAGCGGGTCAGTAGCAACTTTTTTAATCAGCGACTGAGTATACAGAATGCTGAATCCCCCCGTGCAGCTCTGGCTGTGGTAATGGGGCTGACACAGTCCGGACATCGCAGTACCGTGTTTCTGGATGCCGCCGACCTGTTAAACTGTCAGGATCTGCTGCAAAATGCTGCGGCCCGAAAATTACCTCTGGTTATTCATGTCAGCCAGCGGCTTTCCAGCATTAACAATAGTATCGGCGCTGGTCATGATGCGGTTCATCAGGCAATGGACAGTGGTTGTGCGCTATTTTTTGCCAGTAATGTTCAGGAAGCTGTTGATTATACCTTAATTGCACGACACATTGCTGAACAGAGTTTAGTGCCGGTTATAGTGGCAATGGATGGTTCTGAAACGGCTCTGTCTGTCCAGGATGTGCGTTTACCTTCTGCAGAACTGGTTAAACAGTTTATTGGTCAGGCTCAGGATTTAATTGAGTCACCGACGGCGGTACAAAAACAGCTGTTTTCAGAACACAGATGCCGTATTCCCCGCTGGCATGATCTGGATAAACCGGTATTACAGGGTAGTTTACAAAATAGTGATATTGCCGCTTTGGGGGATAGTGCTCGAAA
Organism: Gammaproteobacteria bacterium; assembly: GCA_027011205.1. GTDB lineage: Bacteria > Pseudomonadota > Gammaproteobacteria > GRL18 > GRL18 > JANELJ01. The sequence continues at coordinate 3,474 of JALVAL010000015.1, read as the reverse complement.
AATTTATTTTGATGCTCATTTAAGTGATATTCTGAGTAACGCTTTTAATGGGTTCGCTTATTTGAGCGGCCGTCGGTATTCTAGCGTGTCGGAATATCAACTGAAAAAAGCAGACCTTATTTTTATTGCTCAGGGCAGTGCCGTAGAAACGATAAGAACCCTGAGTGATATCTTTAATAAACAGAAAAAATCCGCAGATAAAGTTAAAATTGCAGTTATTGGTCTGCATGTGCTTAGACCTCTTAATAGCCAGCATTTAGCTGATTTACTCAATACCATTACTCAGGTTAATAAACCGATAGTTGTACTGGAACGCATGCAGGTCCCTCTGGCAGATGATGGCCCTTTAATGCGGGAGCTTCGGGCTTTATTGCAGAAATCCACAGACAGGTTTAATGCTAAACTGTATTCTGTAATATACGGCCTGGGCGGTATGACACTTAATCTGGCCGATCTGAAACAGCTTTGTCTGGATATTAAAGCTCAGCCGGATAGTTTTAAGGGGCGTTATCTGGGGGTTTCCTTTACCGCCGGCTCATCACAGCAATATCCTAAACGTCAGGTAATGCTGGATACCCTGCAGCGCTATTACCCTGAAATATCTACTCTGGGTATTCGTGCACCTTTGAAACAGATTGAACCGATCTCAGCCCATATTTGTGTTGCTATAGATTATTGTCAGGGTAATGAGGCTGATATAGCCTATGCAATGGAATTATCATCATTGCTGTATAAACTTTCTAAGCAGAGTATTCGAACCAGCGTTAGTGAGCAATGGTATCAATGGGCCGGACGCTCGGTTGACTGCGTTTTTCAGGCAGAAGATCCCTGTCAGGCAGGTACTATCTCTAGTACTACTACCAGTACGGATTATACTATCCTGTTATCACCTGATGCCCGGGCTTTAAAAAACGCCTGTCAGAAAATAAATGCTCAGGGTAGTCTTTTTATAATCGGTTCACTTTCTGAACAGGCGGTTTTAAAAGCCAGGAATCTTTTCCAGGAATGCCTGTCTCTGATCAATGACAAACAACTGACGCTTTATTATCCCGAAACAGTATCTGATCGTTTTAGTGACTGGGAACAGGCACTGGCTCTGTTGTTTGCCCGCTTAGTCAAGCAGGAACGCATCAAGGTCAAAAGTCGAAAAATATTTAAGGCCAGACAGGATATTCTGCATATTGCCAGTGTCGATGAGTCGGCTCAGGAACAATTAATTGAATTGTTCAAGACGACTTATAACTCATTTTCAGAACTGGCTGTATTTGATCTTCAGATCTGGCTGCAAAAACTATATGCGGATACTGACAGGACAGCCATAATCGCTAATAATCTGTCTGAAAACGAAAATACAGTACCTGATATGGTAAAACGTTTTGGGCAGGCATCTGAGCGCTATGATAGTTTGCCGCGGTTCTGGGATCAGGTTGGTATCCTGCATCAGTCAGGCGAACAGGATCAGCTTAGCGCAGATCCCTATTTAAGCACGGCTACCATACCCCCCTTAAGTGCCACCTTTAATACTATGGATAGTTACCGGGAGCGGGTCTATGCTAATGACTCACGGGTACCTTATTTTGATGCCCGAAACTGTACTGCCTGTGGAGCCTGCTGGGCAAATTGCCCGGACAGTGCCATTGCAACGGTAGCGATACATCCTAAAGCATTAATAGATACCAGTATTCAAATGACCGGTGCCGATGCTTTGCGCCAGGTCTCTTCCAAACTGGCGGCACGAATGGCCAGACAATGTCGCAATATTGACATTATGCCCACTTACGCCGGTGAATTAATGGATGATGCTTTTATCTGGTTAAAGGAAAAATCCAGTTTGCCGGAAGAAAGGCTGCGGGCTATTAGTGCGGACTTTGAAAAAGCCAGTACGGCTATTGCTGAATTACCGCTGGTGGTCAGCGAACAATTTTTTTATACCCGGGAAAAACAGCAAAATGACAGCGGTGAATTCTTTTCGCTGGTGATCAATCCTGACACCTGTAAAGGCTGTGGTTTGTGTGTTGAGCTGTGCAGCGAGCATAACGAAGTCGTGGCATTATCAAACAGCAGTGAAGTTAATCTGTCGCTGTATAAAAAACAATGGCAGATATGGCAGCAAACCCCTGACACATCTTCAGAAACCATTGAACATCTGTTAAAAGCTGATTTCGCATCTTCGGCGGCATTAATGTTATCCCGCCATAATGCCTTCTCATTATCCGGCGGTGATCTGGCTGAACCCGGGGCAGGGGATAAAATTGCCTTACGGCAAATACTGGCGGCCACAGAATATCATCAACAGCCCTTGTTATATCAGTTTGTCACTGAATTAGAACGTTATCGAGATGAATTAAAACAGGATGTTAACAATAGCCTTTCCGAGGCTCTGCCAACAGATAATCTGGAACAATTATCAGCCCGTCTTTCTGATGTAAAAACACGTCAGATTGATTTAAATGAATTGCTGGACGGTAGCTCACCAGGTAGTAGCAATACGGCGGTTGATGCAACTAGAATACGTCAACTGGTCAATCTGGTTATTGAGCTTAATGAATTAATCTGGAAACTGATTGAGGGGCGCTATGGTCTGGGACGTTCCCGCTACAGCCTGTGTATTACCTCTGAATCTATTGCCAGCTGGGCAGGTGGTTTTCCAAATAATCCTTTTCATGTGCCGGTTAATATTGATGTAAGTGGAGAAAGCGCTGCACTTGCGGCAGGACTGGTTAATGGTCAGGTTAATGATGTGCTTCAGGCCGTTAGTTTAATGCGTCAGGCAAGAGCCTTTGTTGACATTCGTTATGCCAAAAATACCCGCCACCTGAAGCAGCTTCAGTGGCAGGATTTAACAGCAGATGAACAAAAATTGTGTCCGCCGCTGTTGCTGGTTGGTGGTGATGATCTGCTGGCTAATCATGGTTTTTCTCAGATTGCCTTATTATTAAACAGTTATTATCCGGTTAAAATTGTTATTTTCAATGAGCAGGATGGCGGACTGTTAAGTGAAGGCCTGTCTGAATTAAAACTCAATGCCCATGCGGATGCCCGTTCCTCTCTGGCAATGATGGCCATGTCTCAGAGGCAGGCTTATGTAGCCCAGACATCTATTGCAGATAATAGCCATTTGCAGACCTCTGTACATGAGTTGTTACAGTGCCGGGGGCCAGGATTGTTATGTGTTTATACGCCCAGTCCCAGACGTCATGGCTTTAAGCCGGAACAGACACTGGCTCAGGCACAACGGGCATTAAAATCCAGAATCTATCCACTGTTTCGATACAACCCGCAGCTTGAAGGGGTCTTTGGCAGGCGCATTAATCTGGAGGCTAATGTTGATGATGAAGAGCTTATCAGCCCTGTTCTATGGGCGATTAAAGAACAGCGCTTTAAAGCCCATATCAGGCCTCTGCCGGCCAGTGCGACTTTACCCGTTGAATTAAATGACTGGTTAAAGCTGTCGTCTGAAGAGCAATTAACAAA
>JALVAL010000014.1 GCA_027011205.1 Gammaproteobacteria bacterium | reverse complement strand
CCAGACAGATGAACTGTCCGAGCCACAGAAGCTGGAAATCAGTAAAGAGTTTGCACACTGGATCCTGCGTCAGCAGCAGCAATGGCAGACCTTGCTTGAACTGGCCGGAATAGAAACACCTTTTACTGATTATGTGGAAAAATGCGTGGCTGAACGTCTGAATAAAGAGCATCAGCAGGACCTTGATGCCTTACGCGTAGAATATGAGGCTAAAATTGCCCAGATAAATGCGGCTTATGAACAGCAGACACATACTAAAATACGCAATCAGTTATTAAATCTTGCGGGCTTTGATCCGGGGAAATTATAGTTAGTGTGCATCCGTTTATTGATGCACACTTGCGGTACAGGGACGTGCCGCTCATTTTTGACGACGGTAAGTCGTTGAAAATGGAGTAAAAGAAAAATCACACTTTTTCTTTTACGTTCCGGACAATTGCCAGGAAGGCAATTTCCGGATGGACACTAGTTAATTTGTTAAGGAATGCTATATGAATCTACATGAATATCAGGCAAAAAGTTTGTTTACAGGCTTTGGAATTCCGGTGCCCAAGAGTGTACCAGTTGACAGTCCTGAAGATGCCCGCAGTGCTGCGCAGAATCTGGGCGGTGATGCCTGGGTGGTGAAAGCACAAATTCATGCCGGTGCACGGGGTAAGGCCGGTGGTGTCAAGCTGGTTAAAAGCATTGAAGAACTGATGGAAATCAGTGAAGCGCTATTGGGTAAAGGTCTGGCGACTCCCCAGACTCATGGTAAAGAACTGCCGGTTAATCGCCTGTTAATTGAACAGACACTGGATATTAAGCGGGAACTTTATCTGGGTGCTCTGGTGGACAGAGGCAGCGAATCTGTTACTTTTATGGCCTCTACTGAAGGCGGCATGAATATTGAGGAGGTGGCTGAAAAAACACCGGAAAAAATAATTACTATTCATACCAATCCCTGTGTGGGACTGCAGGCTTATCAATGTCGTCAGGTCGCCTTTGCACTGGGACTGGAAGGGGCTCAGATTGCAGCCCTGACCCGTATTATGCTGGGTTTATATAGTCTGTTTACTCACAAAGATCTGTCGCTGGTGGAAATCAATCCTCTGGTTGTGACCAGAGAAAACAAGATCCTGGCACTGGATGCCAAAATTAATATTGATGATAACGCCCTGTATCGTCGTCCTGATCTGCTGGAAATGCGTGATCCGTCTCAGGAAGATGAAAAAGAAACCAAAGCAGCCCAGCATGATTTAAACTATATTACCCTGGATGGTAATATCGGCTGTATGGTTAATGGGGCAGGTCTTGCAATGGCGACTATGGATATTATTAAATTACAGGGCGGTGAGCCTGCCAATTTTCTGGATGTGGGCGGCGGAACAACGGCTGAACGGGTGGCCGAAGCCTTTAAGCTGATATTAAGTGAACAGAAAGTAAAAGCCATTCTGGTTAATATTTTTGGTGGTATCGTACGTTGCGATCTGATTGCAGAAGGTATTATACAGGCCGTTAAGGAAGTGGGCGTTACTATTCCGGTTGTGGTGAGACTGGAAGGTACTAATGCCCAGAAAGGGCTGGATATCCTGGCACAAAGTGGTCTGAATATTGAAACTGCCAGTGAACTGACTGACGCGGCCAGAAAAGCTGTGGCTTCTGTAATAGCCTGAGGGCAGGGGATAGTATGAGTATATTAATTAATAAAGACACAAAAGTAATTGTTCAGGGCTTTACCGGTAAGCAGGGTACTTATCACGCACAGCAGGCTATTGAATATGGCACTCAGCTGGCAGGCGGAGTGACTCCGGGTAAAGGCGGTCAAAGCCATCTGGACAAACCAGTTTTTAATACCGTACGTGATGCGGTAATAGAAACCGCTGCCGATGCCACAATGATCTATGTGCCGGCTGCGTTTGCTGCCGATGCGATTCTGGAAGCCACTGATGCCGGTATTAAAACTATAGTCTGTATTACTGAAGGTATTCCGGTTCAGGATATGATTCAGGTAAAGGCACTGCATCGCCAGATGGGCGATGATGCGCCCTGGTTAGTCGGACCAAACTGCCCGGGCGTGATCACGCCCGGCGAATGTAAAATTGGTATTATGCCCGGTGAAATTCACCAGCCCGGTAAGGTCGGTATTATTTCCCGTTCCGGTACGCTGACCTATGAAGCAGTACGTCAGACGACTACTCAGGGACTGGGGCAAAGTACCTGTGTCGGCATTGGCGGTGATCCCATTCATGGTATGAATTTTATAGATTGTCTGAAGCTCTTTGAACAGGATGATAATACTCAGGCCATTATTATGGTTGGTGAAATTGGCGGTACTAAAGAGGAAGAGGCGGCAGAATTTATTCAGTCTAATGTCAGTAAGCCTGTGGTTGCCTATATTGCCGGTATGACTGCACCGCCTGGAAGACGTATGGGTCATGCCGGTGCCATAATTTCCGGCGGCAAGGGGACTGCTGCAGAGAAAATTGCCAGTCTTGAAGCCGCCGGTGTGGTCGTCTCTCCTTCTCCGGCGGAAATGGGCCTGCACCTGAAAGCATTACTGGATGTCTGATAAACTCTATGAATCGGAATTTTAAGTCATGCTGAGTCTGTTTTCCTTTGGTCAGAGTTTTGCTCACGGTGTTCATCCTCCGCATCATAAAGAGCAGACGGAAGACCTGCCGATACAACGGGTACCTTTTGTCAGCCGTTATATGATGCCGCTTGGTCAGCATATTGGTATACCGGCAAAGGCAGTGGTTGCAGTTGGTGATAGCGTCTATCGCGGCCAGTTGATTGCAAAACCCAATGGTTTTATATCGACCGCTCTGCACAGTCCTGTCAGTGGTAAAGTGGTGGATATTGGTATGCACCGTTATGTTGACGGTTCCTTTAAGGCGGCGATTGAAATTGCAGCCGATCCTTATTCGACACAGCAGTTTATTGATCCGGTAACCGCTTATGGTGAGGCCGATCGTTTAGCGCCGGAACAAATGAGCAGGGAACAGTTTATAGACGCAGTACAAATGTCCGGCATTGTGGGTATGGGAGGTGCGGCTTTTCCCAGTCATGTTAAGTACTCTATTCCAGATGAGCAGGAAATAACGGATCTGCTGGTCAATGGTGCTGAGTGTGAACCCTTTTTAACAAATGATCACCGCTTAATGGTTGAACGGCCTGAGGCAGTTATCCGAGGTTGTGAAATTCTTCGTCAGCAGCTTGGAGCACAGCGGGTTGCCATTGGCGTTGAGGAAAATAAACCCGAATCTATAGCTCAGTTACGTCGATATATTAGTTCTGAAATGCCGATTGATGTGGTCCCTCTGGAAGTCAAATATCCTCAGGGTGCAGAAAAAATGCTGATTAAAAGTATATATAATAAAGACCTGCCCGCAGGGCAGTTACCCAGAGATATCGGTATTGCAGTCAATAATGTAGGGACAATTGTTGCTCTGGCTGATTATTTTGATCAGGGGATGCCTCTGATCGAACGTATTGTTACTTTGTCGGGACCGGGTGTGGAACAGCCGGCAAATCTGGTAGTCCCTATTGGTACCCCGATCAGAGATGTACTGGATTTTGCCGGGGGCTTAAAAAAGCATACCCGTGAAGTCATTATGGGCGGGCCTATGATGGGCATGCCTATTGCTGACCTGGATGCGCCAGTATTAAAAGGGACTTCCGGTATTCTGGCCTTTACCCATAAAGAAACCGCCAGACCGCCGGAATACCCCTGTATTCGCTGTGCCCGCTGTCTGGAAGCCTGCCCCTATTTTCTCAATCCATCCCGGCTGGCCTTACTGGGCAGGGCTCGTTTATTTGATGACATGCAGGAAAAATATCAGGTTATGGATTGTGTGGAGTGTGGCGCCTGCACCTATGCCTGTCCGTCAAATATTCCAATTGTGCAGTTAATCCGTACCGCCAAGGATAATCTCAGAAATAAAAAACCGGCTAAGGTTTAGCTATTAAACTGTTATTTGATATTAAAGAATGAAAAATAAAGACCCGAAATTATTAGTACAATCAGCTCCCTTATTGCGTCAGAACCTGACCACACCTGCGGCTATGAAGGAGGTCTGGATTGCTTTACTGCCGGCTACTGCTGCTGCATTGTGGTATTTTGGTCTGGGAGCACTGCTGATCCTGCTCACGGCCATTACC
>JALVAL010000013.1 GCA_027011205.1 Gammaproteobacteria bacterium | reverse complement strand
ACCTGATATGTAAAGACTATATGTTGGAAACATATTATGCTCGGTTATTGTTGGGCCGTCGCCAAGCGGTAAGGCACCAGGTTTTGATCCTGGCATGCGCAGGTTCGAATCCTGCCGGCCCAGCCACTTCTTTTTTCAGACAAAAATTTGACTATATAATTTTTGCTGGTTCAGGGCTAACTAAGAATTCTTAGAATATTCAGCCTGATAAATAACATCAGAAATACCGATACAGTAAAGCGCTTTGATAAAGGCTTTTTAGATAAAATTTGCTACAATGGTTCTAATTTATTTCCACTGGGGAAAAAGCAGTGTCCGATTCAGACATGATGGTTTTTTCGGGAAATGCCAACCCGAAACTAGCAAAAGATATTTGCAGACATCTGAACTTACCTTTGGGTAAGGCTTACGTCGACAAGTTCAGTGACAGTGAAATCATGGTTGAACTAATGGAAAATGTGCGTGGTAAAGACGTATTTATAGTCCAGCCAACCAGCCAGCCGGCAAATGATCATCTGATGGAACTAATGGTGATGGGTGATGCCATGCGTCGTGCTTCGGCCCGACGTATTACCGCTGTCGTTCCTTATTTTGGATATGCCCGTCAGGATCGACGCCCTCGCTCAGCCAGGGTGGCAATTACCGCTAAAGTGGTTGCCAATATGATTTCCGGTGTGGGGATCAACAGGGTATTAACCGTTGACCTGCATGCGGATCAGATACAGGGCTTTTTTGATATCCCGGTGGACAATGTTTATGCTTCACCCATACTTCTGGGTGATATATGGCGACAGAAATACCCGGATCTGATGGTGGTATCACCGGATGTCGGTGGTGTGGTTCGTGCCCGGGCACTGGCCAAACGCCTGGATGATGCCGATCTCGCTATTATTGATAAACGTCGTCCCAAGGCTAATGTGGCAAAAGTTATGAATATTATCGGAGACGTTGAAGGGCGCTCCTGTCTACTGGTAGACGATCTGGTCGATACTGCAGGCACTTTATGCAAAGCCGCCGAAGCTCTGAAAGAACACGGTGCTGCCAAGGTTATGGCCTATATTACCCATCCGGTATTATCAGGTCCTGCGATAGACAATTTAAATGCTTCGGTGCTGGATCACCTGGTGGTAACCGATACCATTCCACTGAAACCGGAAGCAGAAAAATGCACTAAAATCCGCCAGCTCAGCAGTGCGATGATTTTAGGTGAAACAATGATGCGTATTAACCGCGAAGAGTCGGTGAGCTCATTGTATATGGATTAGAATTTCACCCTCTCCCTTTTTGGGGCGGGTTGGAGTGAGGGAACAAAACCCTCGTTCATCCTGTCATTGGTCGCGGTGGCAGAAACATGTGGTCAGCTACTTAAATTGTTAATAGTTCATAAGGTAATTAACAATTTAAGTAACAGATCTTTTAATTTTAAACTTTGGAGAAACAACAATGAGTGCAACTTTTACTCTTGCTGCGGAACTGCGAACTGACACAGGGAAGGGTGCGAGCCGCCGCCTGCGTCAGGCTGCTAAAGTTCCTGCTATTATATACGGTGCGGATAAAGAGCCGACCATGCTGACTTTCAGACATGATGATATTATGCATGCCTGTGAAGATGAAGCTTTTTTCTCACACATCCTGACCATTGATGTTAAGGATGGTGATACTGAACAGGTTATTATTAAAGATCTGCAGCGTCACCCGGCTAAAGTGCAGATAATGCATGCTGACTTCCAGCGTTTTGATGCCACACAGGCTCTTCATGTTAATGTACCTTTACATTTTATTAACGAAGAAAACTGTGCGGGTGTTAAAGCCGGGGGTCTGATTGCTCACCTGATGACAGAAATTGAAGTGTCCTGTCTGGCAGATGATTTACCAGAATACATTGAAGTTGATATGACTGATCTGGATACTGGAGAGTCGATACAATTAACTGAGCTGAAATTACCCGAGGGTGTTACCAGCGTTATAATGTCGCAGGGTGAAGGTCATGATCAGGCTATCGCATCTATTCATACTCCTCGCGGTGAAATATCCGAAAATGAAATCGAAGAAGAAGAAGAAGAAGGGGGATCTGAGTCAGAAGAATAATCTTCTGGCTTAAACCTGAATTAATTTAACGTCTAAAGTGCTTAATTCAGGTTAAAAGCCCGTCCCTACAGGATGGGCTTTTACCTCACTATCTGAAAGATCAACAGTTCCTAATAAAAATACCTGAAAAAATATGCCTGATAATACAATTAAAATGATTGCAGGATTAGGTAATCCCGGTAATGAATATGAAAAAACGCGCCATAATGCCGGATTCTGGTTCCTTGAGCGTTTACTTTATCAATATAATCTATCTTTAAAAAAAGACAGTAAGTTTTTTGCTGAAATTACCAGGCTAAACAGTGCTTCGAATGCCGTCTGGCTAATAAAACCCATGAATTTTATGAATCGCAGCGGCCAGTCTATTGCTCGTCTGGCACAATTCTACAAAATTAAACCGGAACAGATTCTGGTTGTTCATGATGAGCTGGATTTGCAGCCCGGTACCGTTAAATTAAAAAAAGGCGGTGGACATGGCGGGCATAATGGCTTGCGTGATACCATTAACCACTTGGGCAGTAAAGATTTTTATCGTTTACGGCTGGGGATTGGGCATCCAGGTTCCAAAGAACAGGTGGTTGGTTATGTACTGGGTAAAACGCCTGCAACTGACAAAGAACTGATAGAGTCAGCCATAGACAAATCACTGGATTCGCTGGCACTGATTTTAAGTGGTGATTTACAAAAAGCCATGAACCAACTACACACAAAATAAACCAATAGAGAAATAATTATGGGATTTAAATGCGGAATTGTTGGCCTGCCAAATGTCGGTAAATCAACTCTTTTTAATGCACTGACCAAAGCCGGTATTCAGGCTGAAAACTATCCGTTTTGTACTATAGAACCTAATGTAGGCATAGTGCCTATGCCGGATCCCAGATTAAATGCCCTGGCAGATATTGTAAAACCTGAGCGTATATTACCGACTTCCATGGAATTTGTTGATATCGCCGGACTGGTTGAAGGTGCTTCAAAAGGTGAAGGCCTGGGTAATAAATTTCTGGCTAATATCCGTGAAACAGATGCCATTGCCCATGTAGTACGTTGCTTTGAAAACGAAGACATTGTACATGTCTCCGGAAAAATAGATCCCATAGACGATATTGAAATTATTAATACCGAACTGACCCTGGCAGATCTGGAAAGCGTTGAAAAAGCACACCTGAAAGCCGTAAAAAATTCAAAAAGCGGTAATAAGGAAGCCCTGGCAAGAAAAAATTTACTGGAAAAAATACAAAACCATCTGGAAAAAGGGGAAACAGCCCGAACTCTGGAGCTCAGTGTTGACGAAAAACTGGAGATCCGTGATCTGCAATTGCTGACTCTAAAGCCCACTGTTTATATTGCCAATGTAAACGAAGATGGTTTTGAAGAGAATCCCTATCTGGATCTGGTTAAAGAATTCGCGGATAAAGAAGGTTCAGGTGTGGTGAGTGTCTGTGCTGCCATTGAAGCAGAAATGGTGGAACTGGATGAAGATGAACTGAAAGAATTTCTGGAAGATCTGGGGCTGGAAGAGCCAGGCTTAAACCGGGTTATTCGTGCAGGTTATCAATTACTGAATCTGCAGACCTATTTTACTGCCGGTGTTAAAGAAGTACGTGCCTGGACCATACCTGTAGGAGCGACAGCACCTAAAGCAGCCGCGGTCATCCATACTGACTTTGAACGGGGTTTTATTCGGGCAGAAGTCATTGCCTATGAGGATTTTATCGAATACAAAGGTGAAGCAGGAGCCAAAGAAAAAGGCAAGTTGCGCATAGAAGGTAAAGACTATATTGTTCAGGATGGCGATGTTCTGCATTTTCGTTTTAACGTCTAAACATTTAATTTATCACGCCGGGAAAACAAAATATTAATATTTTTTGAAACTTGTTCCCGTAGACAATTGCCGGGACAATGGAGCCTGTTTATTTAGCTATTACAGCCGCTATTCTCCATAATATAAAGGACGGTTGGTTTCTCAAATTAACCTGCATCAGCCGTCAATATCAGAAGTCTAAAGATAAGGATAAAAAAATAAAGTACCTGGTTGACAAATGATGGGGATAAAGTAAAATATGCGCCTCTCTTCAAGAAGAAGAGATGATGGCTATGTAGCTCAGCTGGTTAGAGCACAGCATTCATAATGCTGGGGTCGGTGGTTCAAGTCCACTCATAGCTACCATATTTCAGAGGGAATGAATAATGCTCGCAATGGTTCAGAGCATTATTCATTCCCTTTTTGCTCTCTTTATTACTTAAATTATAAGTAATAAAGAGAAAGTAAAAATAACTTCAGAAAAGTATTGACGTTCCTTAATCAGAGCGTATAATACACCACTCACTCAACAGTGTTCTGCAGTAAAGCTGAAGAAAACGGTTGAGAAAACAACGACTTAGCGAGTTTTAAAATAAAGTTTAATGACTTTAATTTAGAAGGGTTCGGGAAGTTGCTGCTCTTTAAAAATAGAATCGAAC
>JALVAL010000012.1 GCA_027011205.1 Gammaproteobacteria bacterium | reverse complement strand
TATGCAGTCCAGGAGTATTTGCTAACGGGGGCGGGGGCATATCCAGAGCAACAAAATCCCGTCTGGATTTATTACTTTTTTCCGAATCAACAGCGATATAACGCCCTTTTAAAATAGTATCCAGACCGGAAATACCGGACAGTGATATAGTGGGTTCTACAACCCAGAATTTGGCTTTTTTATTTAAGTAGGGCTCGGTACGTTTATCCATTTCAATATGCAAAATAATAGCTTGCAGATCTTCTGCCACGTCATAATTTTTAACCACTCCTGCAGATACACCTTTAAACAGTACCTTGGTTTTACCTATTTCTATACCTTCAGCAGTAGGAACCTTCAGAGTAATCATAACTCCTGCATTCAGATAACTTTTAATAATCAACCCCATACCAATCAGTAAAGCGACAATAGGCAATATCCAGATAGGTGAAAAGCTTTTCCTGGTATTGACCTGAGGCTTTGCAAGCGAGACTGAATTTATATCCGGGGTTTCGTTATCACTAATACTCATAATTCGGATTCTATTTTATTATTATACGACAACGGTTGATCATTCTCTTTATAGTCCCAGAGCAAACGAGTATCAAAACTGCTGGCTGACAGCATGGTCAGTACCACTACCGAACCAAAAGCAGTCGCTGCAGGCCCAGCCGTTATTTCTGCAACCCCGCTGATATTAACCAGCGCAGCAAGTATTGATATTACAAAAATATCCAGCATAGACCAGCGACCGATAAACTCAATAAAACGAAACATTTTAATACGTTGCCGGTCGGGTAAATTTATTTTATATTTCAGGGAAAACAGGATCAGTATAATACCAATCATTTTAAATAAAGGCACCACAACACTGGCAACAAAAACCACAAAGGCCACCGAATGAGAACCCAGCTGCATTAATAAAATAACCCCGCCCATAATGGTGGATGGATCATCTACACCAAAATAGGCAACATTCATTATCATCATGGTATTAGCTGGAACATATAAAATCATAGCAGCAATTAAATAAGCCCAGGTGCGGTTAATGCTATCAGGTTTTCTTTGATGCAATTCGGCATTACAGCATTTACAATGCTGTACTGTATCCGGCACATTGCGATATATATTATGACATTCAGTACACAGTACCAGACCCGCTTCTTTCCCTGTAACTGGTTTTCTGGCATCCATCAACAGCCATCCTGGTTATTTTTATTATCCAGCAGAATATCCCAGACTTCATGAGGGTTGAGTGATGTAGTTGAAAGAATAGACATCAACAATAAAGCGGCATAGGCCCATAAACCAAAACCCGGCTGAATTTCTGCCATTGATAAAAGCTTTACCACAGAAACTATAATTCCAAGCATATAGACTTCCAGCATACCCCACTCTTCCATTTCATGAAACAATCTGAAAGACCAGATCATGCTGTTATGATAATAATTGACAGTGATCCCCAATGTCACATAACAAAGCAGTAATAAACGAAATAAAGGCACCAGAAAACTACTGAGAAATGTTAGTATTGCGACCGCATAATACTGATCCTGAAGTAACGTCAGTGAACCATTGATAAGACTTTGCTGCTGAGATAAGCCTGACATATTCAGAATCATGATGGGTTCAGTAACTGCAGGATAAAAACAGATAAGAGCCGTTATGGTATAAGCCAGACTATGGCTGATGGTGTTATGCTTCTGGGTATAGAGCACATGCCCGCAGCGAGGACATTGCAGTTTACATGCCTCACAGATATCCTGATTTTCAATCAGTAAATCACATTCATGACATAACAGAATTTTTGAATTAATGGCAACACTCCAGAACACAACTTGAACAATAAATTATTTATAACTATTTAACCCGGAGGAATAGTTATATTTTTTAAATATAAACAAAAAATGCTTATAAATCAATAACAAGATATTGCTACCATTGATAGCCCAGTTTAAAACGATAGGTTGTATCCAGAGTTGAAATATGATCTTTAGGTTTACTGTCATATTCCCATTCCACTTCTGCACTAGCCACAATGCCGGATCGTAAGGGAAAACGAAAACCAGTCCAGCTATTAAGGGTAATCTTATTACTTTTTTCCCAGTCCCACAAACCATAGTTTTTATGATACAGTTGAATGGTATCGTCCCAGAAAAACTGATCGTAATTAACATTCCAGTTCATTGCCAGAAATTGTGTATCATCCGCCACAATATTATTTTCATCTACCTGTACGACACCGATATCCATTCCCAGATTAAGCTCTTTACCTTCATAAAACTGATGCCCCACATGAGGCCCAATAGTGGTACGCAAATTGAGATCGGTAAACTTATCCCTTTCCATGGTGAGTTGAATACCATAATATCGCTGCTTGCTGACAAAATAATCATATTTACCGGAAAAAACCCAGTTATCAGCTGTAGTGCTATTTTTATTAGTATCATATTCAAGATTACCTGAAAAAGTATAACGCTCCTTTAAGCTTCGAAGTTCCAGCAGGCCATCCATTTCCAGCTCATCCTTTATAGTATTGCCAAGTTGAGATTTTAATGAAAAATTAGCCCGTCCAGTGATTTTATATCCCTTACCAAGCCGCCATGGATCAGGGTTAATATAAGCCACATTATCTGTTTTAAATGCTGTTTTCCATTCTTCATCTTGTTTTTTAATCTGACTGATGCCATTCTCTATATTTTTAATATAACGGGTGGAAATAAGCTCATCGTTTTGCAGCATAAGTTTAACAGGTTCTTTGGTTTCAATTTTACTGACCTGATCCCATTTAATATTTATAGTACCCGCATAGACAGTTTTAAAAAGTAATGATTTTCCTTCCTGGGAAATCACCTTTCCCATAAGCACTGACCCATCTTTCATCGTTAAGGTATCTGCCCAACACACAGCTCCTGACAGTACTGCAGCCAGCAATAATACGATAATATTTACCAAAAATTTCATCTAACCTTCATTACCTTTTAAACGAATATCAATAGGTTGTAAGATATCCAGGTGCACATCTCTTTGTGGGAAGGCTATACTGATTCCCGCATCATTAAACTTGTTATTTATAATTTCGTTTATCTCACTGATGGTAATTAAACGATAATCCACATTACCAATAAAACAGCGTAATTGCAGATCCAGGGTATTATCCCCAAAATTAACAAACAGGACTCTGGGCTCAGGGTCACTTAAAACACGGGAATGTTCTCTGGCCGCTTCCAGTAAAAGCATTCGAGCCAGAGGGATATCACTACCATAGGCCACCCCCACAGGGATAATAAGTCGAGCAGTAGGATCAGATAAAGACCAGTTTAATAATTGACCGGTAATAAACTCTTTATTAGGCACCAGTAATTCTTTGCGATCACGTGTCATAATAGTAGTAGCACGAATACGTATACGACTAACGATACCTTCATTATCACCCACCGAGACATAGTCACCCACCCGTATAGGACGCTCAAACAGAATAATAATTCCGCTGATAAAATTGGCCACAATTTCCTGTAAACCAAAACCAATACCCACACTTAAAGCGGCAAACAACCATTGAAACTGCTGCCAGTCAGCCCCCAGCTTATTGAATACAATAAAGAAGCCTATTCCAATTATGGTATAATTAATCAGAGTCGTGATAGTATAACGATTACCCGAATTAACATTAGCCTGGATCATTAAAATTTCTATGATAGCAGGCAGACGTTTGCCCGCAATCAGGGTAGCTATAATAATCAATATAGACCAGGACAGATCGTTTAAGGTAACAGGTATTTGTTTTTCAACACCATCAACTATACCGCTATGCTGCCAGAGCTCTATTTTTTCAAATATATTCAGGGCAGGAAATACGTCTGCCCAGATAAAATACAAGCTGCTTGCAGTAAGGATAAACAAAATAAAATTTAATAATTTTCTTGTTTCTTCGCTGAGTGAGACAATATTTATTTCCGGTTCTTCAAAATCTGGATTATATTGCATCTCACTTGTGTCCCTGGCTGCCTTTGACCGGTGTTTCATCTCATCATTTCTTTTTTCCCTGGCTCGTTTTAAGGCATACTTACGTTGCGATAAGAGCAGCCAGCGAGAGACCAGTTGATGCATCAGCACAATAATGAAAATAAGACGAATAGTTTCCATCATATTAATGGTTAGTTGACTGGCAGTGTAAACATAGCCAATTAAGGTAAGAATAATTAAACTAATCACACTGAACATCGTCAGATAAAACCAGAATCTATAATAACGTGCAAATAAAGCATGCGGATTACTTTTAACAACCGAGTAAAAAATACCTGTTCTGGGTTTTAACAGGTGGTAAAAAAAGAGGACATATGTCACTAATACGACTATCAGTGATAAACGCCCCAGACCACCATTTATATCCGCTGCACCTCTATAGTTCAGGGTAGTCGCTACAAAAAGTGCCGGTACCAATATCAGCAGCATACGTAAAAATTCTTTTCTTAATCCCCGGGTAAGTTCTCTTGACCAGTTAAAATGCATTTCTGCAACCCCGCCCGGTGCACACAAATAACGGGAGAACTGAAAAAAGAACAGTGTATAGG
>JALVAL010000011.1 GCA_027011205.1 Gammaproteobacteria bacterium | reverse complement strand
TCATGGGACAGGATTATAATAGAAATAGTCTGATGTGTCCCGAACTTTTTTCAGATTGTTGATTATGGAGTATTACGATGTTTTTATGAGTATTCAAGCATGCTTGCCGGAACCATACGCTAAACCAGGTTGAAATCTGGTTTAGCATATTAGCAAGAAAATTATTGAATCGAGGCAATTTTTCTTCTATAGAAGATTTACGATTGAAGCTTAATCGCTTTATTGAGTACTTTAATATAAATTTAGCCAAGCCATTTAAATGGACATATGAAGGCAAGATTTTACAAGCTTAACTTACGACGGAATTGATACGTATTTATGAATTACAGTACTAGGTTTAAGAATCTTTAGCGGGTTTTACGGGATAAAACAGGGTAATCTGGGTAAAGTTTAAGTTTACAAAAACAGAGCAGATTACGCTAATTTTGAGTCACACCCATCAACCATCAACCATCAAAAAGCCCTAAAAATTGTTCAACATCAGTGAGGGTGATTTTGCCTTTTTTATAATTTTTTCAAGTTTTAATACATTGTTTTTTTAAAAGAATTTTTCACGTCCATCAATATTGGCCTATTTCGGAGTACCCAAAAAGTTTTGCCTATTATTGCTAAGTTGAAGATCATTATATTTTTCATTTGCTTACGATGATGCCCATCAATTATGTTGATTAGAAAACATGCAAATTGGCATCATCTATGTTGCTCATACTCAAAAGCCCTCTGTTTGGAAAGGGTTAGCTCCCCAGCCCAAAACTCCGAGTCAAGGGGTGTTATTCCGTAAGGGGAATGGTTAAGCGTTGACAGGTGAAAGTATAGGCTCAGTATCGAGCTCCGAAATAAAAATCAAGAACGCTGACCTTGTTGGGTGAAGGGGAAGGCAATATTGATGATCACGTTAACATAGAGCGAGTGATTATCGGGTTCTTCGGAGTCATAGACCTGGTGCATATACTGATGTTTCTTATGCGGAACTCGGGAGATCCTGATAGTAACCATTGAACTAAAAAAGGTTCGGATAAGGAAAGTGATAAGCATAAGCTTAGCATGTACGCTATCAGGAAGTCAGACAAGGTAATAGTAGTAAGAAACAGGCGAACAAAGTGATTGTAAAGAAAGCGGTGGAGTCAGTGGAGCAAAGTACCTTGACAGAGAAAAATTCTGTCGCTGTCATTGTGACCAGAACAGACCCTGCTGGCAGATACTCTTATGTAATTTAAAATTATGCTGAGTAGTTATGTCTTTTATGCTTTTCTGAACGCTTATTTCCACCAGGTCGTTAAAAACGGTACATAAGATATTAATAATAACCAGAACAGCATAATCAGCAGGAATGGGAAGGTTGCCTGAAACAGTTTTAAAATGGGCTGTCTAAAGCGCTGGCTGGCAATAAACAGGTTAATACCCACAGGAGGGGTCATATAGCCGATTTCCAGATTAGCCAGAAAGATAATGCCCAGGTGGACTGGATCAATATTATAGCGTATGGCCAGAGGTATAATTAAAGGCACTATTACTACGATAGCTGAAAAAATATCCATCATGGCTCCGACTACCAGCAAAAACAGGTTAAGCAATAATAAAAACTGCAACTGACTGTCAATATGTTGTTCTACTATGGCCAGCAGTTTCATGGGCAACTGGGAATCAATTAAAAGATTGGTCAGTCCCATAGCAACACCAAGAATAATAAGAATACTGCCCACCAGAGTAGTGGTTTCAATCAGTATTTTAGGCATATCACGGATAATATGAAGCTTTTTACTGATCACCGTTTCCAGAAACAGAGTATAGGCGGCTGTGAGTGCCGCTACTTCAGTAATGGTAACAAAGCCGCCAAAAATACCGATAAGAATAAATACCGGCATTAAAATATCCCAGATCCCATCCTTAACTGCAACCGCTATTTCCTGCACAGAAAATTTATGTGTGGGGATTTGCAGTTTACGGGCTGAAGTAATACTGAATATGGATAACATCACCAGTAAAACCAGCCCTGGAAGCATACCGGCGATAAACAATTCATCAATACTGACACCGGAGACAATCCCGTATAGTAAAATGGCCATACTGGGCGGGAATAACAGGCCGAGAGAGCCGGAAGTGGTTAGCAGGCCCAGGCAGAAGCGGTGACGATAGTGGGCATTTTCCAGCATGGGAAAGAGTAAGGCTCCCAGTGCAATAATCGTTACTCCGGAAGCTCCGGTAAAGGCGGTAAAGGCGGAGCAGGATGCAATGGTGACAATGGCCAGGCCACCGGGCATCCAGCCTAATAAGGCGTTAAACAGCTTGATTAGACGTCTGGTGCCATCTCCGGCCGCCAGAATAATTCCGGCAAAGGTAAATAAGGGAATGGCCGCCAGATTAGGCTGTGAGGCCAGCCGGTAGAGTTCTATAATTAAATTACTGGGATCCAGTTCAGCTGAATGACTGGCCAGCAAACCGCCGGCACCCATAATAGCAAACAGCGGGGTGCCCAGTATTGCCAGCAGCACCAGAACCAGAATTAGAATAATAACAATCATTTAATATCGGTACAGGAGCAATTTGCTGCCGGACAGGGCGTTTCATCCTTTACTACCCGTTCCGGTTCAAAACGGGTCATACTCAGTAACAGCAAATGCAGACTTAAAATAGAAAAACCGGCAGGCAGAATCAGTGCCAGATAAACCGACCAGCGTTCATTTGACGGCGCGTATTGCCACTCATCATGCCAGAAGCTGACGGCATACCTGGCCAGAATAGCGCTGATAACAGAGCTTAACAGCAGTAATGGTTTTATTAATTTTTTCTGCTGCTCCGGTGTTAGAAAATGCACCAGCAAATCAATTTTAATATGCCGATTCTGTTCTGATACCAGTGCCGCTCCCATAAAAATAATAAACAGGATTAAATGGCGGGATACCACTTCCATATGGGTAAAACCGGTATCGAAAAAATTCCGCGAGATGATCTGGATAAGGGCCATAATTAGCAGCAGCAGCAAACTGCCTGCAGCCACAAATTTTTCAAACAGGATCAGAGCATGTTTAATCCGGTAAATGATGTTAAGCCAGTTTGCCATTGTTGTTACTCTAGGGACTTTAATTTATGTAGAGACAATTTATTTAGAGGCTGCCTGTTTCTTACGAAACTCATTGAGCAGAGTTGTAGTGCGTTTGAACATTTTTTTGGAAATGTAATCAGATTTAATTAATTCAGCCGCAGCCTGATCCCGGATCTTCATCATTTCCTTTTTTTCCTGGTCATTCCAGTCCCACATAAAGTGAATGCCACTGTCTTTTAACAGCTTTATACTTTGCAAATTATCTCTGCGGGTGATCTCATTAATGCGCTCGGCAGCTTTTTTAGCTGTGGTTTTTAATAATTTCTGCAGATCTTCAGGCAGTTTTTTATAAAAACGGTTACTGACCACCAGTGCTCCAATGGCATTAGTCATAGTTACATTGGTTGCATAGGATAATTTAGTGTGCCATTGCATGGTCAGGGCACCAAAAGAAGAGTTATATACCGTATCAATACTGCCGTGTCTGGCGGTTAACTGAGTGTAAACTTCAATAATGGACAATGGTACGGGGGAAACGCCCGCAGCTTCTGCAAAAGCTTCTCCAATTGGATCACCCTGCCATAACCAGATCCGGCGCTGTTTAAGTTCCTGCAGGGAATGAATAGGTTTTTTGGAGAAAAAATGAATAGCCCCAATTTCCGGCCAGCCCAGTAATTCAAAACCCTTGTATCTAAAGCCGGCTTCAATTTCAGGCATCAGTCGATTACGGACATAATCGGACTCATCGGTATTTTTAAACAGAAAGGGCATTTCCAGTACTCGTGCAGATGAATATATGCGCCCTATGCCGTAACCGGTAAAAAAAGCCCCCTGTAATTGACGGCTGCGAATTTTTCTCAGTACATCGGGTTCATCACCCATGACACCGCCGGGATAAATTTTAAATTTAAGGCGGCCGTTGCTTTTTTTATACACATCGTCTGCCCAGCGATCAATCTCTTTCATCCAGGCGGTATCGGGTGGTACCAGTGTTGCAAACTTAAAAATATACAGCTGTGCGGCACTGACACTGGAAATGTGTAGAAAAAGACTAATTAAAAGGGACGGGCAAACTACTTTTATAATATGTTTTAAAACCATTGGTCTTCCTTCTCAAGCAACAGAGAAGCCTTCTGTTTGGCAATTTTGTTAATTAATGCCTGTTCAGGATAAAGATCATCCGGGGCATTGATAATATTGGTTAATAAAGAATGAAACCCCTGTTGATTAAATCGCTGGCGTTCAAGGTATTGTGCCTGTAGAAGATTAACAAGCAGAAGTTTGTTGTGGTTAGCGGCATTGGCTTTGGCAAAATGTTTTTCTGAGAGTGCATAATTACCGCCCAGCATAGGTGATTTACTGCCGTAATAAGCACCAAAAAATATATCTGCACTACTCATATAAAAATTTTCATCCAGCTCCAGTACCCGCTGCATTAACATTACCGCCCTGGGCAGCTGTGCCAGACTTTTTGCCTTGTCACGATTCAAATCAATGGCTTTAGCCCAGCACGAAGCGGTCCAGAAC
>JALVAL010000010.1 GCA_027011205.1 Gammaproteobacteria bacterium | reverse complement strand
CCAGCAATCTGATTGAAGACAAATTCTGGTGGTGGTGGGTTGTTCACCTGTGGGTAGAAGGTGTCTGGGAACTGATTATGGGTGCCATATTAGCCTTCGTACTGATTAAGACTACCGGTGTTGACCGTGAAATCATTGAAAAATGGTTGTACATTATTATCGCCATGAGCTTAATTACGGGTCTGATTGGAACCGGTCACCACTACTACTGGATTGGTACCCCTGAGTACTGGCAGTGGTGGGGTTCTATCTTCTCCGCTATGGAGCCTATCCCGTTCTTTATGATGGTACTGTACGCCTTTAACATGGTCAACCAGCGTCGCCGTGAACATCCTAATAAAGCGGCAGTCTTATGGGCACAGGGTACTGCGGTAATGGCCTTCCTGGGTGCAGGTGTATGGGGCTTTATTCATACTCTGGCACCGGTTAACTACTACACTCACGGTACTCAGATCACAGCGGCCCACGGTCATATGGCCTTTTATGGTGCTTATGTGATGATTGTACTGACCATTATCTCTTATGCAATGCCACTGCTGCGCGGTCGTGCAGCAGCCAACAGCAATCAGTCTCAGGTCGTGGAGATGTGGGCGTTCTGGTTAATGACCGTTGCCATGGTCTTTATTACTCTGTTCCTGACTGCTGCCGGTGTACTGCAGGTCTGGTTACAGCGTTATACAGATAACCCCATGAGCTTTATGGAAGTACAGGACAAGTTACAGATATTTTATATAATGCGTGAAGTTGCGGGACTTGTCTTCCTTATCGGATTAGGTGTATATATATACAGCTTTTTTGTTAAGGGTGAGGAAGAAGCAGCGGCTTAAAAAAGCAGCGTTGAGCGTTTAGAAAGAGCAAAAGATATTCGAGATCTTTCTGAACGCAGGGCGCTGAACTCTAAAGCTATTAAAAAGCGAGGTTTCTCTTTATGAGTGGCCTCGTTTTTTTTGTTTTAAAAGAAAGATTTAAATTATTACTGAATTATTATTTTATGTGATATTTATTGCATATAATTCTGCTTGTAAATTGTAAATTGTATTGAAATTGAATTTAAGAAGGTTGTGTAATGTCTGAAGCGGTAACGCAGGTGGTTCGTGAAAAAGAAGGGCTTCCCGGTGATCTGGCCATCTGGTTTTTTATTATGGCAGAGCTGCTGGTGTTTGGGGTTTTTTTTATTGTTTATGTGTTTGTGCGCAGCAATAATGTAGAGCTGTTTAATACCTATCAGCTGGAACTGCATCGAATGGCCGGGGCCATTAATACCATTGCTTTAATTACCAGTAGTTATTTTGTGGCGATGGGAGTTCATGCCATTAAAAATGGCAATATTAAACAAACAGGCAACATGTTATTGCTGGCACTGGCTATGGGTTTTGTGTTTCTGATTGTTAAACTCTGGGAATATTCACATGTTTTTGGTGCCGGAATTAACCTGAGCACCAATACCTTTTATACCTTTTATATTTCACTGACTTTTTTCCATTTTATGCATGTGATGATGGGCATGGTCATTTTAGGTGCTTTATATTATTACCTGAAACAGGGTGCTTATAGTGCCGAAGAACATCGGGGCATAGAAACAGGTGCTTCCTACTGGCATATGGTGGATCTGGTGTGGATTATATTATTCCCTCTGGTATATATTATTCGTTAAATTAATGGACTCAAAATTATGGCTGAAGCTAGATTTACATCAAGTAAAAAATTAACCATTATATGGATAATACTCATCGCTCTAACGTTAAGTTCAGCACTGATTGGCTATTTAGAACTATCAGGTTTATATATAGTTGCTATTGTATTACTCACCGTAGTCATAAAAGGGCAGATGATTATAGACTACTATATGGGACTGAAAAATGTCAGGGGTTTCTGGCGATATGCGTTGATGGGTTTTGTTTTTCTAATACCGGCTATTATTTACACCGGTTATATTTTAAGTGCCTGAAACAGAAACCTTGAATATGCCCTTATACAAAGAGTAAATTTCAGCAGACCAGAGCACAGAGAAATAAGTCAACCCGTTTAAATAACAAATATGGAACAGGAATGAGCACTGACACACAAAGTACAGAACTCCCATTTTATTTTCCCCAGGGTAATGAAGAATCCCTGTTTGAGCACTCTTTTAAGAACCAGCTGCCGGTACTGTTAAAAGGGCCTACAGGTAGTG
>JALVAL010000009.1 GCA_027011205.1 Gammaproteobacteria bacterium | reverse complement strand
GTAATTATTCTGGAGCGGTAGTTCAGCTGGTTAGAATACCTGCCTGTCACGCAGGGGGTCGCGGGTTCGAGTCCCGTCCGTTCCGCCATATACAGGAAGCGCGTTTTTGACGCGCTTTTTTTTTGAACATTCTTTTAAATATATTATTAAAAGATGTAACTATTCAGCTCAGCGTATTTACATTTTGCACCTGCTCAGGGCGATGAAATAGTTACATAAATATAACACAGACTTATATTGGGAAAATTCCATGCTATTACACAGTATCAGAGAAAAGGCAACAGGATGGTTTGCCTGGGTAATTGTTATTCTGATTTCCATCCCTTTCGCATTATGGGGTATTAATAGTTATATTACGCCTGATTCAAATCCTGCGGTTGCTCATGTGGGTGATTATAAAATAACTGTTTCTGAATTTCAAAATGCAGTGCAGAATGAATCGCAAAAGTTACAGGGTCAGGTTGATAATGTTTTGATTAAGCAACTGGTTCTTGAAAAATTAATTAATAACCGGGCTTTAATCAATTATCTGATAGCTAGAGGTTTTACTATTTCCAAAGCCCAGATTGATGCTTTTATCCGAAACGATCCCACTTTTCAGCTCGATGGAAAATTTTCTATTGACCGGTATAATCGATATTTACCCAGTGCGTATAGTAAATCCAGCTATCGTAGTAATATTGCTACCCAATTATTACTGAAACAGTTTTCAAAAGGTGTATCCAGCTCATCTATAGTTTCAGATCAGGAAGTTAAACGCGTAATCCAGTTAATAAAACAAAAACGTGATATTTCTTATGCTGTTATCAAGGCAGATACCTTTAAAGACAAAGTGCAAGTCAGTGATGAAGAAATAAAAGATTACTATCAAAACTTTAAAAATAAGTTTCAGAATCCTGAGCAGATTAAACTGGCTTATCTAGAGCTTTCAAGAGCAGATATTGCTAAAAATATCCAGGTTACAGAAGAACAGATAGAAAAATATTATCATGACAATCTGGCTAAGTTTAGTCAGCCTGAACGCCGTAAAGCCAGTCATATACTCTTTACGTTAGCGACAGATGCGGATGATAAAACTAAAGCTGCTGTCAAAAAACAAGCACAGACCGTACTGGATAAAATTAACAAGGGTGCTAACTTTGCTGAAATGGCTAAAGAATATTCAAAAGATCCGGGTTCCGCAGATAAAGGCGGCGATCTGGGCTTTTTCGGTGCTGGAGAAATGGTACCCGCTTTTGAAAAAGCAGCATTTGCTCTTAAACCCGGTGAAGTCAGTGGGCTGGTCGAATCACCTTTTGGTTTTCATATTATCAAGTTAACTGAAGTTCAGGGCGGTCAGTCAAAACCTCTGGAACAGGTCAAAGATCAAATTATTGCAGATATTCAGTATGAAAAAGCTGAGAATGATTATTTTGAAAAAACAGAACTCATGCAGACGCTGGCTTTTGAACAGCCTGACTCTCTGGAACCGGTTGCTACAGAATTAAACCTTAATCTTGCAGAGAGTGACTTAATCAGTCAACAGGGCGGTAAAGGTATTTTTGCCAATCCTAAATTACTCAGTGCCGCCTTTAGCGAAACAGTTCTCGAAGAAGGTAATAATAGTGATTTAATTGAATTAGGTGACGATCATGTTGCGGTTATACGCATGATCGAACATATTCCGGCTAATATCAAACCGCTGGATGAAGTAAAAGATGTGATTAAATCCCGTCTTCAGCAACAGCAGATTTCATCAAAAGCTCTGGAGCAGGCCGCACAAATTCTAAAAGAATTAAATGCCGGTAAAACAATGAAAGATATTGCTCAGGCAAATAACCTTACATTAGAAACCCCAGGGCTGGTTGATCGACAGGCTGCTAATTTACCTGCAGATATTTTAACTAAAGCCTTCACCATGCCTCGGGATGTTAAATATGCTAAAACAAAAATGATCACCGGTGATGTGGCTATTGTTGCAGTGGATGCCATTAAAGATGGTGATACTAATGATAAAGCTCTGTTTACAGATATTAAAAATGCCTTATTGCAAAATAAGGGTAATTTAGAAACAGCCCTGGCAATTTTACAGATCCGCTCAGAGTCAGATATTAAAATTAATACCAAATCATTGACTCAGGATAACCTATAAAAATTTGTAACTACTCAGCGTAATTTGAACTAATCATTTTCCGGGAGATTCAAATGAAACTTAAACTGCACTGGCAAATATTGATTGCTCTGATACTGTCAGTTTTTGCGGGTCTTTTTGCCGGTCCGGATGGTGCGGTTTCTGGTATCACCTATGATAGTGTTTTTGCATTTGTGGGAAAAATATTTCTGCAGGCGTTAATGATGCTTATTGTGCCCTTAATTATGTCCTCAATTATTATGGGGATTGCCGGTATTGGCTCAGATGACAGCCTGGGCCGTATGGGAATTAAAACACTTTTATATTATATCGCTACCAGTTTTATAGCCATATCCATAGGTTTGCTGGTCGTCAATATTATTCAGCCAGGATATATTGATGGTCAGCCAGCCCGTGATCTTATTGGTCTGCAGCAGGTTTCCGAAAGCACTATTGCCAAAGTTGAGGGAAAGGGGGCTGGTGATATTGCCGATATTTTTCTACGCATTGTCCCTTCCAATGTCGTTGCTGCTGCACATAATGGTCAAATGCTCGGTCTTATCTTCTTCAGCCTGATTTTTGGTTATTTTATGACCCGGATTTCTGAAGAGCCAGCTAAAACATTAAAAAATTTCTGGCAAGGTGTTTTTGAAACCATGATGGCTATGACCGATTTTATTATGAAATTTGCACCGATTGGTGTATTTGGTCTGGTTGCTCATGTCATTGCCGGTATTGGTTCTGAGAATATAGTTCAGTTGTTTGGTTCGCTGGCCATGTTTATGCTCAGTGTACTTCTGGCTCTTGCCATTCATGTTTTTATTATTATGCCTGTTATTCTATCCACTATTGGCAGAGTAAATCCCTGGCGTCATATCAGAGCTATGGCACCAGCCATGTTGACGGCTTTTTCAACGGCGTCCTCCAGTGCCACCTTGCCTGTGACTATGGAATGCGTAGAAAAAAATGCCGGTGTCTCTAATCGGACTTCCAGTTTTGTTTTACCATTAGGCGCTACGGTTAATATGGACGGTACCGCATTATATGAATGTGTCGCAGCCATGTTTATTGCTCAGGCCTATGGGATAGAACTGAGCTTTATTACTCAATTTACTATTGTACTGGTGGCTTTATTAACTTCAATTGGCGTGGCGGGTATTCCTGCTGCCAGTCTGGTCGCTATTACGATTATTATGACGGCTATTGGACTGCCATTGGAAGGGATTGGACTGATTCTGGCTGTGGACAGAATTCTGGATATGTTCAGAACAGCTGTTAATATTTTTAGTGATTCCTGTGGTGCTGTGGTGATTGCAAAATCAGAAGGCGAGACTGGAATTCTGGAGCAGCGGATTTAAGTAAGTTCTGGAATGTTCATTTGGCTGGAAAAATTTAATCCATTTACATTGATGCGAAACAGGGACGTAGTGCATCAATGTAAATTTTACCCAGTATCTCTCGTAAGGCATCGTCCTTAAGGTCAAGGATAGCAGAGGTGACAACTATCTATTTCCCAAAAGCCTCGTCTTTTAAGGCGAGGTGCCGGGTTTACTAGGGGTAAAGATCAAGTTAGTCTTTGTCTTTGCTAACCAAAGCTCCCATACCAACATGATTATAGCCTGAATCCACATAGATATTTTCACCGGTAATACCATTGGCCAGATCAGAACATAAAAAGGCAGCTGTATTTCCCACATCATCAATGGTTACATTACGTCTTAAGGGGGCGTTCTCTTCCACATGAGAGAGCATCTTACGGAAATCACCGATACCTGCTGCAGCCAGAGTACGTATGGGACCTGCTGAAATAGAGTTAACACGAATACCATCCGGCCCTAATGATTCAGCCATATAACGGACATTGGCTTCCAGGCTGGCTTTGGCCAGCCCCATCACATTATAATTTGGCATAATGCGTTCTGAACCCAGATAGGAGAGTGTCAATAGCGCACCATTGTGACCTTCCATCATATTACGTCCGGCTTTTGCCAGTGCGGAAAAACTATAGGAACTGATTTCGTGAGCCATATTAAAACCTTCCCGAGTGACGCTGTCGAGATATTCTCCACTGAGCTCTGCTCGGGGAGCAAATGCCACGGAATGGACAATGATGTCCAGATGATCCCAGAAGTTATCCAGTTCTTCAAAAACCGTTTCAATCTGTTTATCACTGGATACATCACAGGGTAATACAATATCTGAATCACACTCAGTTGCCAGCTTTTCTACGCGGCTTTGCAATTTTTCATTCTGGTAAGTAAATGCAAGTTCAGCCCCTTCACGTTTCATGGCCTGAGCAATACCCCATGCAATAGAACGGTTACTGGCAAGACCCACAATAAGAGCTCGCTTACCCTGCAAAAATCCCATATTTAACTCCTTGGATAGAATAAGTTTTTTTATTGTCTTATGTAAGACAGGTTTCTAAAATATCGGCTTAAGACCAAGCTTTTATAGACAAAGCCATTAC
>JALVAL010000008.1 GCA_027011205.1 Gammaproteobacteria bacterium | reverse complement strand
CCTTATTAATTTATCTTATACCATGACCAATAATATGCCTAACATCAGTCCGTCTGAAATAAAAAAGTTTGATGATTTTACCCAGAAAAATCTCGGTAGAAGATTAAATGGAAACTAAGCGATTTAGCAGCGGATTTAGGGGACAGACTACGTTTTTCTAGTCTTGATATCATTTAAAATAAAAAAAACAAAGGGTAAAAAAAACAAAGAAAACAAAGGGTCAAGAAAACAAAGGGTCAGATTCAATGAAATCAAATGATGAAATGCTGGCGTCTTTAAAGGTAATATCAAAAAATACAACGGAAGTTCAGCGCCATACTAATGAGGGCGATATAGAACAGGCACTCAGAAGACAGTCATAATATCTTTAATGAGGATATTGCCCCATTTCTGGACTGGC
Source organism: Gammaproteobacteria bacterium (assembly GCA_027011205.1). Taxonomy (GTDB): domain Bacteria; phylum Pseudomonadota; class Gammaproteobacteria; order GRL18; family GRL18; genus JANELJ01. The sequence goes on along the minus strand of JALVAL010000008.1, from coordinate 14,511 downwards.
TGATTGAACAGACGGGTTATTCGGAACTGGCTCCCGGTGAGAATGTTAAATCTGTTTTTATCTGTAACTACTCAGCGTATTCATTTTCTATCCGATTTCATCGTTATTTTCGTACTCTACCCTCAAGGGACACCTGGGAATGGTCACCTATTTGTATATGTTCACATTCTCCGTGCGCCTCTTTGAAGTAGCGAAGCTATTGTGCCTTGAACTCGAACAAAATCTAAACACGCTGAGTAGTTACTTTTATTTTATCTTATTTTTTTCACCCACATAAATCGAATCCACTTTTTGCAGGCCTCTGGGTAGTTTATTACCACGGCGACCGCGTTCGTGGATATAATGTTCCAGGTCAGCAACTTTTAAGGTTAAATGACGTTTACCGGACTGGATAGTCAGTTTTTCTCCTTCTGGAAGGATTAATACAAACTGCACAAACTCTTCTCGCTCGGCTACTCTGGAAGAAGGTATTGAAATTATTTTTACCCCTTTACCTTTTGCAAGAACTGGCAACTCTGATAGAGAAAGAATCAATAATCGTCCTTCATTGGATACTGCAACCACTCGATCGGTTTCCATATTATTCACTTCAACTGGAGGCAGAACCTGAGCACCATCAGGTACTTTAAGCAACGCTTTACCTTTCTTGTTTTTGCTGAACATATCACTTAATTTGCCCACAAAACCATAGCCGGCATCAGTGCTGAACAGATACATCTGCTGGTCATTGTTATTCATTATTATCGATACAAATTCCACATTACCTGAGGGTGATATACGCCCGGTCAGCGGTTCGCCCTGCCCTCTGGCTGAAGGTAGTGTGTGACCGGGTAGAGAATAGCTGCGACCACTATTATCAAGTACAGCAAGTTGTTGATTGGTTTTACCCTGGGTAGAGGTTTTATAACCGTCGCCGGCTTTATAGTTCAGAGCTGACGGATCAACATCATATCCTTTTGCAGCTCTGATCCAGCCTCTTTGAGACAGGATCACGGTCACAGGATCAGCACCAATTAAATCAGTTTCTTCCATTGCTCTGGCGGCTTTACGAGAGACCAGTGGTGAGCGGCGCGTATCACCATGTTTTCTTACCACGGCTTTAAGTTCTTTTTTAATCAGCGTTTTCATTCTCTGACGAGAGCCCAGTGTTTTATCCAGCCAGTCCCGTTCTTCCTGCAATTCTACCTGCTCAGTCCTGATCCTCATTTCTTCAAGTTTGGCAAGGTTACGCAGTTTAAGGTTCAGTACCGCTTCAGCCTGAATATCACTGAGCTTAAAGCGTTCCATCAGCACCGGTTTGGGTTTATCTTCGGTACGGATAATATGAATCACTTCATCAATATTCAAAAAGGCAATTAAAAAACCATCCAGCAGATGCAGACGTTCATTGACTTTGTCCAGACGATATTGCAAACGCCTGCGAACGGTTTCAAAACGAAAACTCAGCCACTGTTCCAGTATGGTTTTTAAGTCTTTAACCTGAGGTCTGCCATCCAGACCAATCATGTTCATATTAACGCGATAGGTTCGTTCCAGATCGGTGGTGGCAAACAGGTGCTGTACTAACTGCTCAGTATCTACCCGGTTTGAGCGCGGCACAATAACCAGACGGGTCGGATTCTCATGATCCGACTCATCACGTAAATCCGAAACCATTGGCAGTTTTTTGGCCTGCATCTGAGCGGCAATCTGTTCCAGGATCTTCCCGCCGGATGTCTGATGCGGCAGAGCTGTAATAACCACATCACTGCCTTCTGTTTCAAATATTGCCCGCATTCGTACTGAGCCATGGCCAGTTTGATACATTTTTAAAATATCATCACGGGGGGTAATTATTTCTGCTTCAGTGGGATAGTCCGGCCCCTGAATTTTCTGACTAATCTCTTCCAGTGTAGCTTTGGGTGATTCCAGTAACAGGATACAGGCATCAATCACTTCATTAAGATTATGCGAGGGTATATCGGTTGCCATACCTACGGCAATACCGGTGGTACCATTTAATAAAATATGTGGTACCTGTGCCGGCAAAAGCCGCGGTTCATCCATAGTCCCGTCAAAATTCGGCTCCCAGTCAACGGTGCCCTGCCCCAGTTCATCCAGCAGAACTTCAGAAAACAGGGACAGTCTGGATTCGGTATAGCGCATGGCAGCAAAGGATTTTGGATCATCCATGGATCCCCAGTTACCCTGTCCATCAACCAGCGGAAAACGATAGGTAAAGGGCTGCGCCATTAAAACCATCGCCTCGTAGCAAGCACTGTCTCCATGCGGGTGGTATTTACCCAGTACATCACCAACCGTGCGAGCAGATTTTTTATATTTTGAAGCCGCTTTAAGCCCCAGTTCCGACATGGCATAAATAATTCGTCGCTGTACGGGTTTAAGACCATCGGCAATATGGGGTAAAGCGCGATCCAGAATCACATACATGGAATAATCCAGATACGCCTGTTCGGTAAAGGTTTTTAAAGGCAGTGATTCAACACCATCGTCCTGGAAAATAGTTTCTGACATATAGACTCTATGCTTTTATAAATAAGTATGTAGCTGATTTTAAGAAAAATTTTGTCCTGATAAGGCTTTTATTTATCACAACATTCCACTGGTCGTAAAAAATAACGAAGTCAGGGCAAAATTTGCCAGAATCAGCTAATAGTTGAAAGATCAACAGCCCCTAATATTGTCGCCAGTTTATATTGCCTTAAATTACTGCGGGCATTGATTAATAAAATAATTGCAAGAACCACTCTGATACTGTTCACATGCCCCGTTATTACCATATATATGACAATAGCAATGACCGCTGCAATATCCAGATAACAGAAAATCCGGTATGTTTTTGCTTTTTTTATTTGAGCAGAAAGGAAGTTTCGTTCAGAGTCGGTTAGAGAAGACATAAATTTTACTTCAATTATTTAAAGAAAGATTCCCACGCAAAGCATGGGAAACCGAATTTATAAGTTTAGCACCAACTAGGTAAAAAGATCACTATTTATCCACATATGAACACCAATACTGGCAACATAGCCCGCAGCAATAACCGGAGTCCATTTTAGATGACCGAAAAAGGTGTATTTACCACGCGCCTGCCCCATCAGGGCAACACCGGCGGCAGAACCTATGGACAGCAATGAACCGCCGACTCCTGCCGTCATTGTCACCAACAGCCACTGACCTTCAGACATGGCTGGATTCATGGTCAGGACTGCAAACATAACTGGAATATTATCCACAATAGATGATAATACACCCACTGCAATATTTGCTGATGTTGCACCCCATTGAGTATACATCAGTTCTGAAACCAGGCCCAGATAGCCTAAAAAGCCCAGACCGCCGACACATAAAACCACACCATAAAAGAAAAACAGGGTATCCCACTCCGCCCTGGCAACTGGTTTGAAAACATCAAAAGCTACAATTTCACCAATAATCTCTTTATCCTCATTACTGGTTTCAGCACATTTATATTTGGTTTTCTTAAGATAATAACCAAGAAACTGCAGATAACTTAATCCGGTTAACATACCAATCACCGGCGGCAGCCCCAGGAAATTATGGAAACTGACTGCGGTTGCAATGGTTGCCAGAAACAGGAAAATAATACGCCTGGCACCACGCTTCATAGCAATAACTTCACCCGATGCAGTAGGCATTTCATCAGGTATTGCAAAATGCATAATCGCAGCAGGCACCACATAATTTACTACGGCAGGAATAAACAGAGCAAAGAAGCCCCAGAAAGGCACCATCCCTTTTTGCCATACCATCAGGGTAGTTATGTCGCCAAATGGACTGAATGCACCACCGGCATTGGCACCAACAACAATATTAATACAGGCAAGCATGACAAAACGGGTATTGGTACCGCCCACTGCCAGAACCACCGCACACATTAATAAAGCGGTAGTCAGATTATCAGCAACAGGTGAAATAAAAAATGCCAGCGTGCCTGTCATCCAGAACAGCTGGCGGAAAGAAAAGCCCTTACGGATCAACCAGGAACGTAAAGCATCAAACACCCGGCGTTCTTCCATACCATTAATATAGGTCATGGCCACTAATAGAAACAACATTAACTCTGCATATTCCAGCAGATTATGGCGAACAGCGTGCTCTGCCAGTTCCGGCATACCATGATTCATATAGATCCAGCCAATCATGGCCCAGATAATACCTGCTGCCAGTATAACCGGCTTGGATTTACGTAAATGAGTGTATTCTTCTGCCATTACAAACAGATAAGCAACTGAAAACAATACCAGTGCAATATATCCCACAGGACTGCTGGTCAGATTCAGGGGTTCATGAGCTGCACCGGTTTCCGCTGCAAACAGCGGTAAGGGTAAAAATAAGAACGAAAAAAGCAGGGGGAGTTTAATGTATTTTAACAAAGTCATCAGGTATATTTCACGGGTTAGATATTAAAAAGAATCACACTATCCAGGCTCTCAATAGCATGAAATCTTTCAATGATACCCTACGTTACATTATGCATCAACCAGCTTCCCAGTATGTTTTTATGCCGCTTTGATATCTCAGACCCATATTTGCAATAGCTGAATTGAATGCAACCATTCGATACACATCTATTATTTAACCTGAGGCTGTTCAACCTGGAAAAATCAGTTGTCCTCTACTGCAGCAGCCATATGCACTGAATCTTAAGGATTTTCCAGCACCTAAGACTGTTTCGCTACGATGTCAACTGATTTTTCTAGGTTCAAGGCTTTGCTAACATTCCTTGAAAATTAAGGCATTACACTTAGCACAGATATCCTTATCCAGCTTTTGGTAAATATATTTTATTGCCTGGGGTTTGGAGTCAAAAAAATGTCTATTACCAATATGTTTAATAAATCCGGAGCGTGCTGCAAACTCATAAACCGAAGACTTTAAGCCCACAAAATACAAGCCGCCGCCTTCTTTTTTCAAACTATTATTTTCTGCAATCATCGCTTCAGCACCAGCCAGATCGATAAAGTTAATACCCGTAGCAACAATGAGGATATGATAAATACGCTCATGCTCAACAATATTCGCAATACGATTTTGAATATGATTGACCGAACCAAAATAAATAGACATATCAATACGAATAATTTTTACCTGAGGGCATTGTTTAACTGGTTTCTGCTTGATATTAATCAGCTTGCGCTTATCATGTTCCGGACCCACATCAAAGGCAAGGGTCGGTATTCTGGGGGTTGAAGTTTTCGCCAGAAACAGGACCAGTGACAGTATAACGCCTAAATAAATGGCAAATTCCAGCTCCAGGAACAAAGTTGCAAGAAACGTTGTTATTAATATACTGGATTCAGATGTGCTGAAGGAAAGTGTATGTTTGATATGTTTAAAATCAATTAGATTATAAGCCACTAACAGAATAACCCCACCCATTGCAGCAATGGGTAAATACGCGGTAAGAGGAGCGATCAACAGTACAATAATCATCAAAAAAGAGGCCGCAAAAATCGCTGACAAGGGAGTCTTGGCACCTGCTTCATAGTTAATACCTGAGCGGGTAAAGGAACCGGAACCGGCGTAGCTGGAAAAGAAGCTCCCGGCCATATTAGAAAGCCCCTGACCAATAAACTCCTGATTCGAATCTATTCGCTGACTGGATTTTGTGGCTACCGCACGACTGATGGAAACCGCTTCAATTAACCCCAACAGAGCAACTGCAAAAGCCTGTGGCGCTAATAATTTAATGGTTTCTAAAGAAAACTCTGGATGAGAAATGGGCGGCAAATGGGCGGGTATTTCACCCACCAGTTTAATATCGGTATAATTTTTTAAATACAGAGCCAGCACACTACCGATAATCATACCTATTAATAAGTTGGGTAATTTTGGCATTAATTTTTTTGACATCAGGGCTGTGAACAGTGTTACTAAAGCTATCAGCAGCAGATAGGGGTTAATATTAGAGAAGTTTGTAAATAAATCCATCCATGTATGCAGAAATGATTCACCTTTTGGAACCACAATACCGGTAATATGCTTTAGCTGACTGGTTGCAATTAAAATAGCCGCCCCGGCGGTAAAACCAATAACCACCGTATGGGATACAAAGTTAACCAGAGAACCCAGCCGGGCCACACCAAAAGCAAACTGATAGACACCGGCAAGAAAGGTTAAGGTTAATGCCAGATGAATAAATTCCGGTGTTCCCGGTGTGGCGTAATTACTAATGGCGGAAAAAACCACAATGGAAATTGCTGTCGTCGGCCCCGAGACCAGATGATATGATGAACCAAATAAAGCCGCAATAATGGGTGTTACCATTGCAGTGTATAAACCATATTCCGGAGGTAAACCGGCAATGGTTGCAAATGCCACACCTTGCGGCAATACAATAACCGCCCCAGTTATACCCGCAATAATATCCGCTTTAATGGTATCTTTGTTAACCATTTTAAACCAGATAAGAAAAGGAAAAATTCTCTCTAAATTCATTTCAAAACCTATTTTCTAAACGAATGAAGTACCTGTACCACTCCTGCGAAAATAACACGATGGCAATTTCGCTGATTATAAGGGGCTGGCGAGTTTCCATAAAAAAATACGGAAATTTGGACAAAATATACCTACAAATTATCCTGTTATTCAACTAATAAAGCAAGTGCTAATATTCTTTATTACTATCAAACAGCCCCTGTGTTTCTTTTTTTAACGATAAATTCTATTTACTAAAAGATAATTACCTAATAACCCGTTTTATTTGCAATTTCTTGATCTAAATTACGTACTTATGCCAAAGCTTAAATTATAATAATTAGGTTTTCACTCAAGTCTTTTGCTAAAATCTAATGATGATAATTTCAGGTCGATTTAAAAAGCGATTATAACCATTTCCAGAATAATCGGTTTCTTTACGATGGGCTTCAGCCTGTTGCTTATTTTACCTATTCTGGTTTCTCTGTGGTATAAGGATCAGGAAGCAATCCATTTTTTTAATGCCTTTCTCCTGATGTTTATTCCCGGTAGTCTGCTCTGGTTCAGTACTCGACGCAAAGCCATAGAACTCACGGTTCGAGATGGCTTTCTGGTAGTCACTATTTTCTGGTGCTGGATCAGCCTGCTGGCTTCCTGGCCTTTAATACTCGGTGCTCATTTATCCTATGTTGATGCTATATTTGAATCTATCTCAGCGTTTACAACAACTGGATCAACCGTTATAACAGACCTTGAGCATCTTCCTAAATCCATTTTGTTTTATCGACAGCTGCTGCAATGGTTTGGCGGTATGGGTATGGTCGTGCTGGCCATTGCTATTCTGCCCATGATAGGTATTGGTGGTATGCAGCTATATAAAGCAGAAGCCCCTGGTCCGTTTAAGGAACAGAAAATTACCCCCAGGCTGTCCAAAACAGCCCGCTCCCTGTGGGGTATTTATGTTGTTATAACCTTATGCAATGCTCTGGCTTACTGGCTGGCCGGCATGTCACCCTTTGATGCGGTGGCACATAGTCTGTCTACGGTATCTACGGGTGGATTTTCTACTCATGACCAGAGTCTGGGCTATTTTCACAGTCCGTTAATTGAAAGTATTGCCATAATTTTTATGCTCCTGGGAGGGATCAATTTCAGCATCCATTATCTGGCTCTGCATAAAGGCAGTATTAAATCCTACTGGGAGGATATTGAGGTTCGTCATTTTTTAATTTTTGTGCTAGGTGTGGTACTGTTTTCCAGTTTATTGCTATTTTTACAGGGCACCTATAAAACCTTCTCAGCCAGTTTTGGAAATGCTTTTTTTGAAGTAGTCAGTATTGTCACCAGTACTGGTTTTGGCACAGCTGATTTTTCTCTCTGGCCCGGAGCATTACCGGTATTACTCATATTTATCAGTTTTGTAGGCGGCTGTGGCGGTTCCACGGCAGGCGGCATGAAAGTTATGCGTATGAATGTAATTATTCAGCAGGGGATCAGGGAAATCAGACGGCTTATACATCCTCACGCCCAGTACCCCATACGGGTTGGGCGACAATTGTTAAATGAAAGAACCGTTGAAGCGGTCTGGGGTTTCACAGCAATGTATGTGGTTACCTTTGTCCTCCTGATGCTGCTGATGCTGCAGACCGGCCTGGATCAGGTCACTGCATTTTCTGCCATTGCCACCAGTATGAATAACCTCGGTCCCGGTCTGGGTGAAGTCACCACAACCTTTGCCGGAATTAGTGATTCCGGTAAGATCATTTCCATGATTGCCATGTTATTAGGCCGTCTGGAAGTGTTTACCATCCTGGTTCTGCTGACACCGTCATTCTGGAAACAATAGGCTGTACATCTACAGCCAGACCTGTCGGCTCGACTGTAACTCCCGTTTATACCTGAAAGGCTGTACGTAATTGCCTGGCGGCTTCAATCATATTGGATAAGGCCGGTCTCACCTCATCCCACTGACGAGTTTTTAAGCCGCAGTCAGGATTAACCCATAAGCGCTGAGCCGGGATTCGGATGCTGGCTTTCTGCAATAACTCAACCATTGCTGCCACCGAAGGTATATTGGGTGAGTGTATATCATATACTCCCGGACCTATTTCATTAGGATATTGAAACTTATCAAACACATCCAGCAACTCCATATCCGAACGTGAGGTTTCAATAGTGATCACATCAGCATCCATTCCGGCAATGGCTTCAATAATATCATTAAACTCAGAATAACACATATGGGTATGGATCTGAGTTTCATCCTGAACACCATTAGCAGCAATACGAAATGCTTTAATGGCCCAGTCAAGATAATCATTCCACTGAGATTTTCTCAGAGGCAGTCCCTCCCTTAATGCCGCTTCATCTATCTGGATAATACTGATACCTGCCTGTTCAAGATCCAGAACCTCATCCCGAATAGCCAGAGCAATCTGAAAACAGGTTTCTGCTCGCGACTGATCGTCACGAACAAACGACCAGTTTAAAATGGTAACAGGTCCTGTAAGCATACCTTTCATGGGCTTATCTGTTAAGGACTGGGCATATTTTATCCATTCTACAGTCATAGTTTCAGAACGGGAAATATCTCCGAACAGAATGGGCGGTTTAACACATCGGGAACCATAAGACTGAACCCATCCAAACTGAGAAAAATCAAAACCATCCAGCAGTTCACCAAAATATTCAACCATATCATTTCGTTCGGCTTCACCATGCACCAGAACGTCCAGCCCAAGCTTTTCCTGTTCATTAATGCTGCGTTTTACTTCCTGTTGTATAATCTTTAGATAATCTGTTTCTGCTAACTGGCCATTACGATACTGCCGTCTAACCTGTCGAATATCCCCGGTTTGAGGAAAAGAACCTATAGTGGTCGTGGGATATACGGGGAGTTTAAAACGCTTCTGCTGTACTTCAGCACGCACGGTATAGGGTGATTTTCTATTTACCATATCATCCGTTATACTGGCCACTCGTGATTTCACCTGTGGCTTATGAATCCGTTCAGATTGCTGCCGAGATACAATACAGCGCTTATTTTCTTCCAGTTCCTGTTTGACTTTATCAGCTCCATGAGTTAAAGCCTGATTAATAACATCCAGCTCCTGCAGCTTCTGTACTGCAAATGACAGCCAGTCTTTAATTTCTGCATCCAGCTTTTGTTCACTGTTTAAGTCGACAGGGACATGCAGTAAAGAGCAGGAAGGGGCCAGCCATAAGCGTTCCTGTAACCGCTCATAAACCGGTTTCAGCCATTTCAGAAGATGATTTAAATCAGACTTCCAGATATTACGACCATTAATAATGCCCAGAGAAAGTACTTTTTGAGACGGCAACCAGTCAATGACTTTAGCCACTTCCTGCTCATTATCCAGAGCATTAATATGCAGCCCGTCAACCGGCAATTCACAGGCCAGGCGCAGATTCTCCTGTAACTTTCCAAAATAGGTGGTCAGTAATATTTTTACCGGTATATTCTGTAATCGATAATAGGCGGTTCTTAAAGCATGTCGCCATTGCTCAGAAAGCTCTGTAACCAGCACAGGTTCATCTATCTGAACCCATTCAATTCCCTGCTCGGATAATAACTGCAATAGTTCACTATAAACATCCAGTAATGATTCTAATAATTCAATTCGATCCGATTTATCCCTGGATTTACCCAGCCACAGATAAGTAATCGGGCCAATAATCACTGGCTTGACCCGATAATTCTGCTTTTTTGCCTGCTCTATCTGAGCCAGTAAACGCTGTGGATTTAATGAAAAATGAGTATTAGTTCTGAATTCTGGAACAATATAGTGATAATTAGTATCAAACCATTTAGTCATTTCACCGGCACTTAAGTCCTGATGCCTGCAACCACTATCATGATCCTCAAAGGAACGACCACGAGCCACGGTAAAATACTGATCCAGTGAATGACTGGTATTAAAATCCTCAACACATTTAAACTGATCCGGTATATTACCCAGCAGAAAACTGCTATCCAGCACCTGATCATAAAACGAAAAATCACCTGCGGGTACAAAATCCAGATGTTTTTGCTCTGCCCAGTGCTGTCGTCTTAACTGTGCTGCAACTTCTTCTAACTCCGGCTGTGAACTATGGCCCTGCCAGTATTTTTCCAGAGCAAATTTCAGTTCACGTTTTTTTCCAATTCTGGGAAACCCGAGATTATGTATAGTCGGCATTATTATTCTCCTGCTTTTATTGAGTTGCCCACTATTGTATTCATCTAACACATGAATAATAATGATAATTTTTAAAGTATTAATGAGCTTTTCTCATAGATGCAGGATATATATGATAGAACACAGCCATCTTAAAATTATTCAGGCACTGCATCAAAACGGTACTTTGACCGAAGCGGCCAATGCACTTTTTCTGAGCCAGTCAGCCCTGTCTCATCAGATCCGTTATCTGGAAAAAAAACTGGAAGTTAAACTATGGGAAAAAGCCGGCCGGAATATTCGCCTGACCCGGGCCGGTGAATTATTATTAGTCACGGCTCGGCAGATCCTTCCTGTTCTGGAACAAACAGAACAAACACTCAAAGCTTTTGCTGCCGGACAACAGGGTAATTTACGAATTGGTGTAGAGTGCTATCCCTGTTATGAATGGTTAACCCGTATTATTGGTCAGTTTATTGAGCAGACCCCTGATGTTGATATTGATATTATTAATAAATTTCAATTCAGTGGCCTGGAAGGTCTGATCAATCATCATATTGATGTATTGATTACCCCGGATAAAGTCATCAAACCCAATATTATTTATGTACCTCTGTTCAATTATGAGCTGGTTCTGGTGATGGCTCAGAAGCATCCTCTATCAATCTTACCCTTCCTGCTGCCCGAACATCTGGCAGATAAAACTCTTTTTATCTTTCCCGTTGCCAGAGAACGACTGGATATTCTGACCCACTTTCTTTTACCAGCTCATATTGAAACTCAGAAACTTCAGGTAATTGAGTCCCTGGACATTATGTTAAAACTAACCGAACTACAGCGAGGCGTCTGTGTATTACCACAATGGCTGGCCGATAAAAATAATATGGCACAAAAACTGACCACATTAGCGATTGGAGAAAAAGGCATGCATCGGCAATTATTCGTGGCCATGAGAAAACGGGATCAGGATATAGCCTATATTCAGAAATTTATTAAAACTGGACAACAAGTTAACATTTGAACCAGGAAAAATCAGTTGGCCTCGTTACGAAACAGACTCAGGTTCTGGAAAATCCTTAAGATTCAGTGCTTAAGGCTATTGCATCAGAGGGCAACCGATTTTTCCAGGATGAATGGCCTGCTTTGCGATTGCTTGTAATCCAATGGTTTGCCTCCTACACTTTATATGCCGTTGATATTTATAAAAAGAGAATAAAAGGCTTTATATGAACCCTGCAAGGCTGAAAGAAAACATTGAACAGTTCAACCAGATTCATATAGATGTTGCCCGAAATGCCACTGATGACTTTAATCTGTTTCATGACCACCTGCAGTGGTCAAGAATTTTTCAAAACCCTTTCCATGGCCCTATTGTACTGGGGTTTCAGATTGAATCTCTAATTGAAAATAAAATTTTTCAACATCGACAGACTCATTCTGAGAACGTATTTATCCAGAAGCATAATCTCAATTTCAGCAATTATCAGTTCTCTTTTGCCAATGCAATTAAACCGGATCAGCACATTGTCATAGATATCCGCAAAACAAAGATATCCGGGGACAAAAATAATCCCACATTAAGTAACCGGGTAACGGTTAAAAGTGATAATAAATTATCTTTAATTGGCTTTAAAAAGGAAACTTGTCAACCGCTATTTTTGCCTGATGCTGATTTAAGCCATCTGCCTGAAGATTTAGCTGACTATGCGGATCGAAGTATTCTGGAATTTCACTCCAGCGGAGCAGTAAAGAGTTTCTTTTTAAAAAGAAAATATATGAATATCAGTAATGCCAAGAACTTTTTATGCGGTTCAAGAGTAGAACAACGCCTGTTTTTTGATGAGTTGAAGAATTACTATCAATTCCCTGAAATTTTTCCCTGTGCGTTTATTTCCTGTGCACTACTGGAAAACTTCCTGATTAAAAACCTGGATTTTGAACGCTCTCCCATGGTATATGGTTCACATAAAATCAGTGTTAACCGGCGGCTTCTGTCTGAATTAAAAAGTAATGACCAACTGCATATTTTAATCTACTTACAAACTGGATCAGATTCTAAAAAAAATAGTCAGATATACGAATGTTATGGGCTGCTGTATAATAATGCCATTTTATTTCGTGCTCTGGTAGAACTTATCCCGTTAGAAGTCATTTTAAAAACAACAAAAAATGCAGTTTAAAAATAATTGTATTAGGGGTTGTTATTCTTTCAGATATTGAACTGATTTTGAGATTGTTTAATCCTGATATGGTATTTTTTACATATCAATGCATTCCATTGGTGGTAAAAAATAACACCGTCAGTGCAAAGATTGGCCAAAATCAGGCTATAGATGAAAGATCAACAGCCCCCTAATAATGTACCTTAATTTTTAAATACTTGTGATCTTTAAGTATAAAACTGGCATCATCATAGGAAGGCGGGCCAAAATGGCCATGCACATTATTAGAAACCCCCACACCTTCTTCAGGTATGCCCATAAAATTGCTTTGTAATTTACCATCACCATTTTCATCATGAATAATAGATACGGCATATCTTCCGGGTTTAAGATTACTAAAAACCAGTTGGGCTGACTGAGCAGTTATTTTCTCTGTCCTGATGCTAACAGCATTCTCAGGACTGGATGGAAATGGAAATGAAGAGGACTGGTTATGTAAATAAACTATGCTGCCGCCAGTATTATTTTTAAAGCCATTTATTCTTATATCCAGTGTAGCGGCTGAAAGTGAATTGACAGGCATCAGACCAAACAGCAGAATACTCGCTGTTAATTTATAGTTCTTTTTCATACACGCAGGTTATTCAGTATCCCAAACCAGATTTAACAATTGAATATTTTTCAGGTGACTTCTGACAGGACAGTCCGGGCAGCCTTTTGTACCTGGAGGATTAGTGCAGCCATGACATTTTTTAACAATATTTTTTGACTGCTCAATTTCTATCTTTAAATTATCAAGTTCTTTTATCTGCTTATTGATTGTTGTTAAAGCATCATTTAAACACTCATCAACTAAAGCACTGCTTTCATCACCCGTATGACAGGTTTCTCTTAATTGTGCAATATTTCTAATGTAATCAATAGAAAATCCTAATTTTGCCAGGCGCAGTATTGCTGTTAAGCGACTGATATGCTTTTCTGAATAAAGACGGGTTCCCCCTGGCGTTCTGACTGGGCTTAACAAGCCTTCTTCTTCATAGTACCTTATGGTGCGAATTGAGGTGGCAAGTTTATCGGCCACCTCACCTATTTTATAACACTTTCCTTCCATTTATGGCTACAATCCCACTAATTGCGCATGATAACCATTTGATTTAACACGATTCAGCAAAACAGATGAATCTGTTTTAGCTGAATTATAATAAATTAGAAGTAAATGCTCTTTATTAAAACGAGGGGCTATTACCCCTTCTATTTCGCGCATTTGAGTTTCAATCATATTTTTATGATCCGTGTCCAGGTTTTCCTGTAAATGAATCATTATATCACTACCATTCATAGCAGACTCCTTTTCTAACCTTAACGTTACATTAAAACAATATGCCGTTAAGGTAAGATTGTCAAGAAAAAGGCTTACTTAATAAGATAAACAATTCATACTTTAACTCATGAAAACCGGATGGGGTAAACACCAGTTGCTTTTATAGTCCTTATCCGTTAAACCAAAAGAAAACCTTAATGGTGTATTATTGGACTGGGCATAGTCTTCTGCCATCTGAATATTGAGAAAAGATAGAATACTTCCAGGGCTATATTTTTTATAGTCAAGGTCAACACCACCATTAATGTATTCTGCAGACACACCACATTGAGTACTAACAAGATAAATTAACTGGATGGCCACAGGAATATCACTCATCCTTAAATAATACCCTTTTACCATAGGAAAGATC
>JALVAL010000007.1 GCA_027011205.1 Gammaproteobacteria bacterium | reverse complement strand
TAACTCAGACAAACCAGTTAATAAGATTTTTTTATTAATATTGCTTATTTAAAACTGCATTAAAATTACAATTATACATAACTGACAGTTAAGCATTTTATAAATTAAATGATTATTTTCAAAAGACCCATATCGCTGATTTAGCTTTATATACAGCATTATCAAGTTATAAAGTAAACCCGGCACCTCGCCTTAAAAGACGAGGCTTTTGGGAAATAAATAGTTGTCACACCTGCCATCCTCGACCTTAAGGACGAGTGCTTACGAGATGCCGGGTAAATTAATATTCATTAATATAACTATATTGGTTACCCCATTCCTTCCATTATTATATAAAGTAATAAAGTACTTTAGATCCACTCATTAACGAGCACGTTTAATAAGTCGATCCAGAGGTTTAATTAATATTTTAAAAACAAACCAGGGGCTGTTGAACTTTCAGATATTAAGAAGATTTTGAGAAAATGCTGTCCAGATATGATTTTTACCTGTCAATGCATTGCATTGACAGGTAAAAATAACTCAGTCAGGTCGAATTCGTCCAAAATCGGATAATAGATGAGCGATCAACAGCCCCTAATACCATTTTATCAGGAGATAATTTCTTATGGCTCATGTCGTTATTATTGGTGCTGGAACTGGAGGTATGCCTTGTGCATACGAGATGCGCGATGCACTAAACAGAGATCATCAGGTCACTATGATTAGTGAGAACGAAACGTTTGACTTTACCCCGTCAAACCCGTGGATTGCAGTTGGCTGGAGAACAAGGAAAGACATCAGTTTTAAAGTTCGCCCTTATCTTGAAAAACGCGGCATTAATTTTATTTCTCACAGAGTTGACAAAATTGATGCGGAAAACAGTGAACTGACCCTGAACAATGATGAAAAAGTGTCGTATGACTATCTCGTTATTGCCACGGGTCCAAGACTGGCTTTTGAAGAAGTTGAAGGTTCCGGTCCCTCAGCACATACTCAGTCAATCTGTAATCTGCCGCATTCAGAAACAGCCTTTGAAGATTTTGAAAAACTGGCCGCTGATCCCGGACCTGCAGTGGTTGGCGCAATGCCTTTTGCCAGTTGTTTTGGCCCGGCATATGAATATGCCTTTATTCTCAACCGTGAATTACAAAAACGTAAGCTTAGAGATAAGATCCCAATGACATTGGTTACCTCAGAACCCTATATCGGCCATCTGGGTCTGGGTGGTGTAGGTGATTCCAGAGGCATGCTTGAATCAGAGCTGCGTATGCATGACATCAAATGGATCTGTAATGCCAAAACCACCAAAATTGAAGCAGGTAAAATGTATGTTGATGAACTTAATGAAGATGGTTCTATTAAACAGCAGCATGAACTGGAATTTAAACATGGCATGATGCTGCCTGCATTTAAAGGTGTTGATGCTGTGGCCAGTGTTGAGGGTTTATGTAATCCTCGTGGCTTTGTTATTGTTGACAAACAGCAGCGCAGCCCTAAATATCCTAAAATATTTTCAGCCGGGGTCTGTATTGCCATTCCTCCCGTTGAGGCAACACCCGTCCCTACAGGTGCACCTAAAACCGGGTATATGATTGAGTCAATGGTTACAGCTATTGTGCATAATATTTCCGACGAACTGAAAGGCACTGAACCAACTCATGAAGGCACCTGGAATGCTATCTGTCTGGCAGATATGGGTAATACCGGTGCAGCATTTGTGGCCATTCCTCAAATTCCTCCTCGTAATCTGGCCTGGTTCAAAAAAGGTAAATGGGTACATCTGGCAAAAATCGGTTTTGAGAAATACTTCATCCGTAAGATGAAATCCGGTTCCAGTGAACCAATCTATGAAAAATATCTCCTGAAAGCACTGGGTATTAATCGTCTTAAATAATAAGCACTGAAATATTTCCTGCTATCTTAAAGCCCTTTTTTCGCTCCTGCACAGGAGCTGAAAAAAGGGCTTTTTTTATTCACTGATACGATACACCTCAAGCACATTTGGCAATTGACTGATCCGGTTTAAAGCCCGGCTTAACTGGGCAATCCCGGCAATTTCCAGAGTCAGACGCATTCTGGCTGAATAATCTGCTTTATTAGTTGAAGTATTTACCCCTAACACATTAATTTCCAGGTTGGCCAGTATGGCTGTAATGTCTCTTAATAAACCCTGTCGATCCATTGCAATCAATTCTATCATCACGGTATAACATTGATTGATTTCATGATTCCATTCAACTTCAATCAGACGCTCACTGTTTTCCTCCAGTGCATGCTGGACATTATGGCAGTCACTTCTATGAATAGTTATCCCCCTGTGCCGGGTAATAAATCCAACAATCTCATCACCGGGCACCGGTTTACAGCATTGGGCAATCTGGGTCAGAACATTATCCAGACCATAAATAGTCACATCCCCGGAACCCTGTGGTAAGAGTTCTATAGTCTGTTGAACCGGAGCTTCAGGTAATTGACCGGCTTCATCATGCTGGCCGCCGATATCCTGTATAGTGCCGGCAATCTGTCCTGTTGTGATTTCCCCACGACCAATTTCTGCAAACAGCTGCTCGGCCGATTCCAGCTGAAACTTTTCTGCCAGTTTGTCATGTGATATATTCGAAATAGCCAGACGATGCAGTTCTTTTTCCAGAATTTCACGACCG
Source organism: Gammaproteobacteria bacterium (assembly GCA_027011205.1). GTDB lineage: Bacteria > Pseudomonadota > Gammaproteobacteria > GRL18 > GRL18 > JANELJ01. The sequence goes on along the minus strand of JALVAL010000007.1, from coordinate 1,947 downwards.
GCCAGCACATTTTGCTCGTAATTCTGTTGTTTAAACCAGTGTCTGACTTTTGCTCTGGCCCTGGATGTTTTTAAATAACCCAGCTGCGGATTCAGCCAGTCCCGACTGGGTGAACCATTCCTGGTGGTAAGAATTTGCACCTGCTGACCGCTTTTGAGTTCATAGGTTAAGGGCACCATTTTACCATTAACCTTGGCACCCCGGCATCGAGCACCTACTTCCGTATGTACATAGAAAGCAAAATCCAGCGGCGTAGCGCCTTGCGGCATATCTATAATTTCTCCGTCAGGGGTCATAACATACACTCGATCCTGAAAGACTTCTGATTTAAATCGGTCAATAAAATCACCGGCATCTTTTTCTTCGTCTTTCCATTCCAGTAATTGTCTGAGCCAGGCTATTTTCTGTTCATAATGTCCGCTCTGTTTACCCCCTTCTTTATAACGCCAGTGTGCCGCCACCCCATATTCGGCATGTTTATGCATATCATAGGTACGAATTTGAATTTCCAGAGTTTTACCCTGAGGGCCTACTACAGCGGTATGAATAGACTGATAGTTATTTTCCTTAGGCGTGGCAATATAATCATCAAACTCATAGGGAATATGTCGCCAGATGGTATGTACCACACCCAGTGCATGATAACAGTCCTTTAGCTCATTAACATGAACTCGCACTGCTCTGAGATCGTATAATTGATGAAAGCCCAGATGCTTACGCTGCATTTTCTTCCAGATACTGTAAATATGTTTGGAACGACCGGTAACCGTCCCTTGGATATTATTTTTTTTCAGATTATCCTGGATGATCTGAACCACATCTTCAATATATTTGTCTCTGTCCACCTTGCGTTCGGCAATGTATTTGGCAATTTTTTTATAATTGACCTCATCCGTATAACGAAATGCCAGATCTTCCAGCTCCCATTTTAACTGCCAGATCCCCAGGCGATTAGCCAGTGGTGCATAAATTTCAGAGGTTTCACTGGCTATAATTTTCTGCTTGCCGGGGGGTAAAGAATCCAGAGTGCGCATATTGTGCAGACGATCAGCCAGTTTAATCATAACCACTCGAACATCTTTGGCCATCGCCAGTAATAATTTACGCAAATTTTCGGCTTTCAGGCCTTCTTTTTTGATATTACCATCACGATCCGGTTTTAGATTGGCAAAGGCTTTCATTTTGGTCACACTGTCGACCAGTATGGCTACTTCCAAGCCAAATTCCTGCTCCAGTTGTTTCAGAGTAACCTCTGTATCTTCAACAACATCATGCAGTAATGCCGCCATAAGAGAAGGAGTATCAAGATTCAGAGACAGCAAAATTTCTGCTACCGAAATAACATGAAAAACATAGGGCTCACCCGAGGCGCGCACCTGATCCTTATGTGCTTCATTGGCAAATTCAAAAGCCAGCCTTAAAGCATCCAGATCAATATTAGCCTGCGATTCCCTGATTTTGCCTTCTAAAGCATTAAAACGCTCCAGAGGTGTATCATGTATGTCAGCAACAGCTTCTACATAAACCATGAATCTTATTACTCTTCAAAAAGGTAATTACTGTAACTATTTAGTGTCCATCCGGAAATTACCTTCCTGGCAATTTCCGGAACGTAAAAGAAAAAGTGTGATTTTTCTTTTACTCCATTTTCAACGACTTATCGTCGTCAAAAATGAGCGGCACATCCCTGTACCGCACGTGTGCATCAATAAACGGATGCACACTATTTAGCATGCATTCCCATACCTGCCACTGCGACTGATACTCAATTAGAGTTTAAATTACGCTCAACAGCTGCCTGCTTAGTATAGTTTACCGTATCAGGTTATAGAAAATGTAAAATCGGTGAACCCGCAGCAATTATCATTGATTAAACAATATTATTAATTGGCTCAGACTGAAATATTATGTACACTCTTTTGCAACGATCAAATCTAAACTAAATAC
>JALVAL010000006.1 GCA_027011205.1 Gammaproteobacteria bacterium | reverse complement strand
GAATATAATTATAAAATAATTTTAAAGTGGAATAATACAGTGCAAAATAAATAGCCAGGGATAAAACTTTCTGCTTCAGAAATGAACTTAACAGCCCCATATCTGCCAGCTCATCAATAATAATTTTATAGCCGGTTGTCATCTCTGTTAAGAAGGCTCCCAGCAGCTCTGCAAGTCGATTTTTTTCTTCATTTAAAGGCAAACCACTGCCAATACATTTTTTGGACAACCGATGCAGCAGTTTAAGAATCGGAGGATGTAGTTGTTCCAGTAAATCCCGACGTTTTTGCAGAGGAATGTCCAGAGCATTTACCTCCACCAGAAAGGAATAATACAGACGGGATTGCTCACCGGCAGGTAAAATTGAGGTGCGTTCAATCCATTGAGCAATGTCTTTGATCGAATGATACAGACAGTGCCCATCCGGTTTTTTTCTAACTGGCAGCTGTAACCAGAGTAAGGTCTCTTTCATAGATGTCCTTTATCCCGTTCTTTATCCCTGTGTTGTGTTGATTGTGATCCTTAAAGCAACTGTGTTTAGACATTATCCTGGAAAAATCAGTTTAACCTATTACGAACGCCCAATACACTGGTTATTCCAGGATTATCCAATCCATTTTCTGGCATTTTGAAACATTCTCATCCAGGGAGCATCTTCTCCTTTATGTTCATTAAGCCAGGTATTCTGTACCGAACGGAATGCCCGTTCAGGATGGGGCATCATAATGGTAAACCGTCCGTCTTCACTGCATAAGCCCGTCAGCCCCAGTGGTGAACCATTAGGATTAGCAGGATAATTTTCAGCCGGCATGCCATCATTATTAATATAACGCAAAGTCACCAGCCCGCTCTCCAGAGCATGCTGTGCAGAACCTCCCAGCTGGAATTCCGTACGCCCTTCCCCATGCGCCACCGCAATCGGCATACGCGAACCTTCCATTCCTGTAAAAAACAACGAAGGTGATGGTAGTACTTCAACCATAACCGTTCGAGCCTCAAACTGTTCAGACTCGTTGTTAACAAAATGCGGCCAATGAGAGGTACCCGGGATCAATTCATGCAGATTGGACATCATCTGGCAGCCGTTGCATATCCCCAGGCCAAAGGTGTCATTACGTTCAAAGAAGGTTGCAAATTGTTCACGGGCCATATCATTAAATAAAATGGATTTAGCCCAGCCTTCACCCGCACCTAATACGTCACCATAGGAAAAGCCGCCGCAGGCAACCAGACCTTTAAAAGAATCCAGAGATAATCCGCCTTCAATAATATCAGACATATGTACATCACGGGTTGAAAAACCGGCTTTTTCAAAAGCAGCCGCCATTTCAACATGGCCATTAACACCCTGCTCTCGCAGAATGGCCATAGGCGGCTTTACTCCTTTGTTAAGATAGGGTGCACAGATATTTTCATTGACATCATAGCCTACTTCAATATGCAGACCTGGGTCACCTAAAGAATCAATGGCATGATATTCTTCTGCTGCACATTTAGGATTATCTCTTAATTTCTGCAGTTGATAACTGGTTTCTGACCAGGCTTTACGATAATTAGTACGTGTATTACTCAGTACCAGAGTTTGATTAAAGACAAAATTAATTTCATCCATAGCTGCCGGATGGGCAATCAGATGAGCCATACTGCCCATTCCCATATCAGCAATATAAGCAAAAACAGCATCGTGATCCGCTTTACGGATCTGAATAACAGCCCCCAGTTCTTCATTAAATAAGGCCGCAGGTATATCTTCCCTGTCCACACAAATTTTATGCATATCAACATTCAGACCACAGTAACCGGCAAAAGCCATTTCCAGCAGGGTAGCAAACAGACCGCCATCTGAGCGGTCATGGTAAGCCAGCAATTTACCGTTAATATTAAGTTCCTGAATCATGGTAAAGAACGACTTAAAGGTGTCTGTATCATCCAGATCCGGTGCTTCATCTCCAATTTGACCATAAACCTGAGCCAGAGCAGAACCCCCCATACGGTTACGACCACGTCCCAGATCAATGAGTATCAATTCTGTTTCTCCCTGATCCATTTGCAATTGCGGGGTCAGCGTTTGACGTACATCCTGCACCCTGGCAAAAGCCGAAATAACTAATGATAGAGGTGCTGTTACGGATTTGTTCTCTCCCTTTTCATTCCATACCGACTTCATTGACATAGAATCCTTACCCACGGGTATAGTAATACCCAGTTTGGGACAAATATCCATACCGACAGTTTTTACTGCATCATATAAGCCTGCATCCTCACCCGCATGACCTGCCGGCGCCATCCAGTTGGCAGAAAAAACAATATCAGACAGTTTATCAATTCTCGCTGCGGTGATATTGGTCAGCGCTTCACCAATAGCCATACGGGCGGATGCAGCCTGATCAACCAGTGCCACCGGTGTACGCTCACCAATAGACATAGCCTCACCGGTAACTTCATGAAAACCACTGCAGGTGACCGCAACATCAGCAACAGGTACCTGCCAGGGGCCTACCATCTGTTCCTGTGCCACCAGCCCGGTAACTGAACGATCGCCAATAGTGATCAGGAAGGTTTTATCAGCTACCGTTGGTAAATGTAATACTCGGCTGGCAGCGTCTTGAAGATCAATGTTCTGAGTAGCAAAAGCTGCCTGCTGAGTCTGTATATGACTGACATCCCGGGACATTTTGGGAGGTTTGCCCAGTAATACCTCAAGCGGCATATCAATGGGGGTGTTACCGAAATGGCTGTCCGAAAGGATCAGACGTTGTTCTTTAGTAGCCTCACCAATAATGGCATAAGGGGCACGTTCTCTTTGACAAATTTGCTCGAACTGTTCAATATTTTCCGGTGCAACGGCCAGCACATAACGCTCCTGTGACTCATTACACCAGATTTCCATGGGTGACATACCCTGTTCATCATTGGGTACTTTTCTTAATTCAAACTCTGCCCCCATACCCGCATCATTAACCAGTTCCGGCAAAGCATTGGATATGCCGCCGGCACCAACATCATGAATGGATAAAACGGGATTTGCCTTAGCCATTTGCCAGCAGCGATCAATAACCTCCTGGCAACGGCGTTCCATCTCCGGATTGCCTCGCTGCACGGAAGCAAAATCAAGATTTTCACAACTACTGCCGGAATTCATGGAAGAAGCAGCACCGCCGCCCAGACCAATTAACATGGCCGGACCGCCGAGCACAACAATTTTAGCTCCTGCTGGAATATCCCCTTTTTGAACATGCTCCGCCTTAATATTTCCTACACCACCCGCCAGCATAATGGGTTTATGGTAACCGCGCACTTCCGTGCCGTCAGGAGTCTTAACCTGTTCCTCAAAGGTACGAAAATAACCACAAATATTGGGACGCCCAAATTCATTATTAAACGCAGCTGCACCGATAGGAGCCTCAAGCATTATCTCCAGAGCTGATACAATTCGGTCCGGTTTGCCATAATCCTTTTCCCAGGGCTGTACAGCATTTTTAATTTTCAGATTGGATACCGAATATCCACATAATCCGGCCTTGGGTTTAGACCCCCGACCGGTAGCCCCCTCATCCCGAATTTCGCCCCCGGATCCGGTGGCAGCACCTGGCCACGGTGAAATGGCGGTTGGATGATTATGGGTTTCCACCTTCATTAAAATATGGCTGTCTTCCTGGTAATATTCATATTCTGCAGTATTCGCATTTGGGTAAAAACGCTGGATATTAAAACCTTGAACTACGGCACAATTGTCACTATAGGCAGACAGGATACCTTTGGAATTTTGCTGGTAAGTATTTCGGATCATGGCAAACAGGGACTTTTCCTGAGTCTCACCATCAATAGTCCAGTCGGCATTAAAAATTTTATGCCGACAATGCTCTGAATTGGCCTGAGCAAACATCATCAATTCTACATCAGTCGGATTTCGTTCTATTCGAGTGAAATTTTCCACCAGATAATCAATTTCATCCTCTGCCAGTGCCAGACCTAAGTCGATATTGGCAGTTTCCAGTGCAGTTTTGCCTTTTTCCAGGATATGCACATAATTTAATGGAGCCGGATGATGATGTTCAAACAGAGCACCGGCATCATCCAGTGCATAAAAACAGATTTCTATCATGCGATCATGAAGTTCATGCGCCAGTTCATTTTTTTGCTGTTCACTTATCTGCACACCTCTGGCGGGATCCAGAGTGAATAAAATACCACGCTCAATACGTTCGATAGCATGTAAACCGCAATTATGAGCAATATCAGTCGCCTTACTGGCCCAGGGAGAAATGGTACCAATTCGCGGCACCACCAGAATTTCCAGACCGTTAAAAGTAACTTCAGTCGTTTGTGCACCATAAATAAGAATACGCTCCAGCACGGTTTCCTGAGCGGGGGTTAATTTTTCCCGGGTATCAATAAAATGAATATATTGTGAGCTGACAGAATTGATCCCTGCTACAACTGCGCGGAGTTTGTGTAATAACTTGTCAATTCGAAAAGGTGATAAGGCGGATTTGCCACGCAGAATTAGCATTTAGTCTTCTCTCTGAAAAGGATTTAAAATAAAATTATTATTCTACCAAAATATCAACATATTAGGTAACTATTCAGCGTGTTTAGATTTTGCCACAGTTCAAGCT
>JALVAL010000005.1 GCA_027011205.1 Gammaproteobacteria bacterium | reverse complement strand
CTATGGGACAGCCCGGAATAATATTTTATTAACTGGGTTTTATCCTGGATGGTGAGTTTGTTTAGTATAGCTTCAACCATTAGTTTAACAATTCCAGGCTTTTTATTTTCCGGCCAGTGAAACGGCTTCTTAAGGCAGTTTTGGCTTCTTTGGGCGGTACGGTTGTCAGCCATGTGCCAGTATCACCGTTATTGAGTACAAACCTGTATGCGTAGTGTTTACCGTTAATAAGCGGTACGGTTGCAGTAATTTTCCTTGTTACTTTTTTGAGCGGTACGGTTGTATCATCAGCAGTAGGCGGTACGGTTGTAAATTGTTCCAGCCGGTAGCCTTTTCCCTGTTTGCCATCAATTCTAATTTTTTTTGAATAAATGCCTTCGCTATTAAGAATATTCGCTAATACTTTCTGTGTAAACGGTACGGTTCGGTTTATGTTAAGCATTTCAACCAGGTCACGGCTGAATATTTTTTCTTTTCCGTTTAATGTTTGTTTAATTTCAGCGGTTATCATTTCTGTTCAGCCACTTAAAGCACTTCAATAGGCGTTCTGTGAAAATAACGCCTCTCGTGCGTTTTAAGCGGTTTAATTGTGCGCCCCATAACTCTGGGTTGCCTTGTTTGAATTTCCGCCAGTATCGGGCTTCTGCGGTAAACATTGCGTCATATTCTGGTGTCATTTCACATAAACCAGAAACAGCCTGACAATAGCCTGTTTTGTACTCCCGGCCTTCGTTGTCTGTTCCGTGTTCAGTGGGTTCATTTTTACTTATCGCTAAAGTAAGTCTAATTTTATCTTTGTAATTCATGTTGCCTGCTGGTTTAGTTGATAGATTAATTTAGCCTATACCCTGGTATATTGGGTGTGACTCAAATATGATAGTTCTGGAAATCAAAAATCAATAACTTAGCATTCCACAGCTATCATATTTGAGTCAGTGATGCTCTAAAATATTTCCACAGCTATCATATTTGAGTTTGTGGCGCTCCACAGCTATCATATTTGAGTCGGTAGAGTTAATTTTCATGAGTCAATTTTTCCCAATCATTTGTAGGCGCTTCACCCTTAAATGGCAGCCAGGTTAAACGCCATGTTCGAGCTTTACTTTCAACCCGGCTACTAAAAACTGAGTGTTCAACCATCACAATAAACCCTTTGTCCTGTAATTCATTAAAGGCTTTCATGGCTGTATTAAATGCACATGGTATTTTTTTACATGCTTCCCTTATGCCATAATCAACGGGTTTGTAATTATCCCAGTGTCTGTGCATTAGTGTCATAAGCACCTTTGCTTGAGGTGATAGCGACAAATAAACCTTGGAATCAAGCAATGCACTTTGTATGGTGACGCTAAAGCCTCGCCTGTCAAAAGGTAAAGAATTTCTCTTTTTACGTGCCATGTGTTAATATTTACTCGCTACTTTAAATTGTCTTGTTTTAAGAAAGCCCGTCTGCATAACGGGCTTTTTTTTATTTCTAATACGGCGCTGTTGGTTCTGGCAGTAAAACCATCTCTGAAAAATCATCCACTTTATTTTTGGCGTCTGTATAAATTTTTTTATAAGCAAAGCCGTCTTTCATGCCTCTGGCCAATGCCAATGCGCTGATGTGTTCTGCTGTGGCTATAAGATGCAACTGGCTCTCTGTGGCAGCCTCTCTGCTGTCTATTTGCAGTGACTTGTTCACCATATTGGTCAGCATGGTAAAACCGTGCACAGGATAGTTACGGCTGCCCTGTGCTGCTGCATATTCAAGGAATTTCTGAGTGGTGTCCGTGTAGAATTCGCGGGTTAATTTGCCTAGTGCCCGGTTCTGCTGCCATTCAGCTTTCCCGTGCTGGTCTGCCATTCTTAAAAGTTTTTGGGCGTGTTTTAAATAACTTCTGATCACCTCCACTTCAAAAACTGGGCTGATAAACATTGCATAGGCAATTACCACTTCTGGACAACCAAAACTACCGGCTTTTTTATCCGTTTTAATTACCTCTGAGAGGTAGTTATTTTTACCGGTTTTGAGTTCGCTTATCAGTTCCTGTGTGCGCTTAAGCCTCATCCACCGATATGGTTTTTTAACATCACGGGTTTGGGATGCTTTCCATAGGTCGGTTAGTGAAAACAGTCCGGCTTCATTGGTGCGGATTTCAGTGTTTAATACGGTTAAGTTTTTCATACGTTCGCCATCCAGTAACCGAAACCTTTACGATTTCCTAAAAGTCGCTTGCCAAATTTTTTAATTACCGGGTCAAGTCCTTTTTCAACTCGACGGTGAAACAAGTAGCGTATGGCTTCAAACGGGATGTGTGAAAACTCGGCGGCTAATTCTTCCATTGGCAGCCAGTCATTGACGTTTGTTAAATCAACGCTTGAATAGTCTATGGTTTTGGAATGGGCTGTTTTTTGTGCCATTGGGTAAAACTCCTCTTGTTTTGAATTAAGTAAATTTCAATCGACAAGGGAATTGTAACCGAGTGATTTTATTGGCTTGGAAAAAATCGGGCAGAATGTGGCAACTTTTTACTATTGAAGTAAATCTATTACATATTCTGGGGTGTAATTAAGCTGAGAGTGTTTTAATAAAATGGCTATAAACCTTACTGCGTCTGGATCACTGGCAACGTTGAATTCAATGTAATATTTATTTAATATTTTTTTTAAATGGAATGTAAATTTGCTAATTTCAGTGCTGGGCTGGGCTTTTTTAAGGTATGGTTGATCCAGTGCTTCCCGTAAACTGCTTATGCAATGTGGATCCCATTGACGGTTAGATAATTCTAAATGGGCTTCAGCTTCTAGCGAAAGATTATCTATTGCTTTGGCAAGGGCAGCCAGTTCGCGTTTGACTTTCTTGCTTTCAGTCCTTTGAAAATAGAATGGGTCAGCATTGCTGATATATTTTATTAACCATTCCAGATCATGAATAAATTCTTCGCTGTCATCAAACCATGAATAAAACTCTTTTTCTGATTCGCTTAACATACCGTCACCTCGATACTGTCACCAGATAGGGGGCAGCCAGGGCACTGGTGAGGGTGCTTTTTCTCCCCGTCGAGATAGGCTGCCTTGATTTTGGATTATAGCTTATTCGTAAATCATTTCAGTTGTGACAATACATTTTCCCAGAACTTCATCCCGAAAATTATCATCATAGTCGATAGGCTTGCCATCTGAATCCAGCGCAGTTAATTCGCCATTATGGTCTGAAATGGCAACGGTTGTTTTTTCTCCGTCAATTTCAACATTGAACCAGTAATTAGTACGCTCATCAGCCCAGTTTTGATCTTTTTCTAAAAATGAAATGTTATTTAAGATACTCATGGTTTGTACTCCTTAACCTAAATGTGACATTGCATCGCCTGTGATTTCATGCAGGGCATGACGTTCTACCAGGTGGGCATATCTCAGGGTCGTTTGTGCTGATTTGTGTCCCAGTATTACCCCTATCTGTAAGAGGCTGTTACCGGCTTTTGCAAGGTTTGAAGCGGTTGTATGCCTGAGTGAATGGAACACGAAAGAACGGCTAATACCAGCCATCTGGCTGGCTTTCTGCCATTGTTTGCGGAAACAATAAGGTTTTGTATTATCTTCAAGTGAAGGGAAAATTAAACCTTTTTCTCCCAGCTTTCTGTGCCGTTGCAGCTCGTCCCATAACGGCTTAATAATGGGGACTTCTCGGCGTCCGGTCTTTCCTGCGCCCTGGTCTTCACCCCGGATAATTATGATCCGGTCAGTCCATTGGATGTCCTTCCATTGCAGGGCTAATATTTCGCCTTTTCTTGCACCAGTGGCCAGGGCAGTTAAAACAAACAGGTATAATTTACGGGTGGGGCTGGTGTCGTCAAGGTCAATCTGCTTGCAGGCTTCCAGCAGGCTTTGCTGTTCCTGGTGTGATAAGTAGTCTTGCCTGGCCGGTGGTTCTGTTTTACGGGCAATGCCTTTTTGCGGATTCCATTGAGTATCATCCAGTTGAGCATTAACCCACTTGGCAAAGCTGCCGAAATCATTCCGATAGCGGTTTACTGTGGCGGGTGCGGCTGATTCAGCCAAGGCATTAAGACAATTATTAATCTGTGACTTTTTAATCTGATTCAGTTTTAAACAGCCTATTTCTTTAGAAAAGTAATTAAGGCGGTAATCCTCACCGGGATAATCAGATAATATTTTTTTGAATGTCTGGTTTAACAGTGGTTCGGTTAAAACATCTTTAAGGTTGTGATTGCCTTCAATGGTCTGGGCAAACGAAACAGCATCTTTTTTAAGTTTAAAAGTTTTGGTAATGGTTTTTTGATGGGTGCGTATGTGAACGCGATACGAAATCTTGCCAGTCCTGGGAGATACCAGCTTTTTGATATGCGCCATTATAATTTCCTCTTGTTACGAATTATTACGAAATTAAAATGTCGATTGAAATTTCTTTAATTCAAACAAGAAAAACTTTAGGCTTTTCAGGTTGTTAGTGGTGGGTGATATAAGATTCGAACTTATGACCCCCGCCTTGTAAGGGCGGTGCTCTGACCAGCTGAGCTAATCACCCACAGCTGTTAAGTGCTGCGTATTTTACTAAAGTTAATGGGAATTGCAAATAAAATATTCGTATATAGAAGAAAAAATATTAAATGGATTGCA
>JALVAL010000004.1 GCA_027011205.1 Gammaproteobacteria bacterium | reverse complement strand
TCTACTTCCTGACACCGATGGGATATTTGCGCTACTACATTCTGACCATACCTGAGTTGTATTTTATGTTCAAAATCCAGTCGTTCTGCTATTCGTTCCAGTTTAAGTGCCGCCAGTTCCTGCATAATATCACCATGAACCGGATAATATGGCACTATAGTCATGCGTGCCAGCAGGGCCGGTTTAAAATACTGGCTTAATACAGGACGAATAGCTTCAACCAGTTCATCAAAAACAGGTCGTTTATTATTACTGCACATATCACTGATAATTTCTGATGCCAGATTACAGGTGAGCAGAATCATGGTATTTTTAAAATCTATTTCCCGACCTTCACCGTCGTTTAAGATACCTTTATCAAAAACCTGGTAAAAAATATTTAGTACTTCAGGATGTGCTTTTTCTACCTCATCCAGTAATACTACCGAATAGGGGCTGCGGCGTATGGCTTCTGTCAGCATTCCCCCTTCGCCATATCCCACATAGCCGGGAGGTGAACCAATTAAACGTGACAGGTTATGTTTTTCCTGAAATTCCGACATATTAATGGTAGTCATAAACCGCTCACCACCATAAATTATATCTGCCAGAGCAATACCCGTTTCTGTTTTTCCTACTCCACTTGGCCCAACCAGAAGAAAAATCCCATTGGGAGCTTCAGGATTGCTTAAACCAGCTCCGGAAGTTTTCACTGCATTATTTAAAATATCTATGGCATGATCCTGTCCCTTAATACGCTGCAGCATATCAGATTTGAAATTATTTACCGTATTATCCTGTTCAGTTCTCATTTTATCGAGTGGAATACCTGTCCAGTCGGATATCACTTCACGAATCAATCTCTCATCTACTTCATAGGAGACCAGTGATTTATTTGATTCAGAATTTTCCCGTACCAGCTGTTCAAGCTCACTGCTCAGTATTTCCAGTGCCTGAATATTTTTACTTATAGATTGTGAATAATTATAAACCTTTTCACCAATAGCTGAATTATCTTTTATCTGTTCTATATCCCGACGCAACTGCAGGATCTGCTTTGCCAGTTCAGATTCTTTCAGCCATTGCTGATTAACCTGCTCAAATTGCACTAAATCTTGCTGCAATTGTAGTTTAAGTTCTTTTACCTGATTATTATCATTACAGAGCCCCATTTCGAAATCACGTTGAATGGCTTCAATTTCTCGTTCCAGTGAAGCCATTCCTGATTGTAAATCATTCATTATCCAGGGTTGAGAAGAAATACTGATTTTAACGCGGGCACAGGCTGTATCCAGCACATCAATAGCCTTGTCGGGAAGTTGTCTGCCGGAAATAAATCGATCAGATAATTCAGCAGCAGCAGCAATAGCTTTATCCTGAATATAGACACCATGATTTTTTTCATAGCCCCGTTTTAGACCACGCAGAATCATCATTGCCTGACTGGCATCGGGCTCATTCAACTTAACCAGTTGAAAACGTCTGGCGAGAGCCGGATCCTTTTCAAAATATTTTTTATATTCACTCCAGGTAGTAGCCGCAATAGTTCTTAACTCTCCCCTGGCAAGTGCAGGTTTTAATAAGTTGGCCGCATCACTACCGCCAGCCTGTGCTCCGGCACCCACCAGAGTGTGGGCCTCATCAATAAACAGAATAATAGACTGCTCCGAGGATTTTACCTCTTCAATAACGGCTTTGAGTCTTTTTTCAAATTCACCTTTTACACTGGCACCAGCCTGTAACAGGCCCATGTCCAGCCCAAGCAAACGGACATTTTTTAAAATTTCAGGCACATCAGATTCTATGATCTTTAATGCCAGACCTTCTACAACAGCCGTTTTACCAACCCCCGGTTCACCAACGGCAATAGGATTATTTTTACGTCGCCTTGCTAACACATCAATAATCTGTCTGATTTCATTATCCCTGCAGAACACCGGATCAATTTTTCCTTCACGGGCCAGCAGGGTAAAGTCTATGGTGTATTTATCCAGAGCAGCTCCAGAGTGATTATTATTCTCTGCATTAAAATGACCATTCGACTGATTGGTGTCAGGTACCAGCTGCCCCTGTAACAAATTGAATAATTTCTCTATGGAAATATTTTCCAGTAAATGAAAATAGCTCATTCTGCCATAGCGTTGAGGATTAGATAACAGGCAGTAAATCAGAATACCGCTAGTTATTTCCGGGGTATTAAATTTTAAAGAACTTATTAACCAGGATTCCTGTAACCAGTCAATCAGTAATGGTGAGAATACGGGATGTGAAGTATTACCGGAACGTAAGTCCTGAGCAGATTTAATCGCTTTTAGAACCTTCTGTTCCGAAATATAAAACTGCTTCAATACCTTAGCAAGGGTATTATTACTCTGCTCAAGCATTTCCAGTAGTACATCTTCGATAGTTATTTCATAACCACCTCTGGAAACACATTTTCCACTGGATCCCTCCAGCACTTCACGGGCATCATTGCCAAGATGACTTATCAATGCATCTAAATCTATGTTCATTTTATAATCCTTTATATTCAAATAAATCACTCAATTCGGAATAGCTGCTATCTGCCCGGAAGCAGAACTGACTTATCACTTATGGAGTTTTCTCCTATCCATGTGGTCAGTCCCAATTTTTCATTGCAATTGTATCCAAGCCTGAGCGTTGGCACTTCTGGAATCAGCAGCTGTAATTCAATATCGTAGTCCAGTTGATCCCGTAGTAAAAAATTAATCAGCTTTTTTAAACCCAGATGATAGTCCCCGTCAGGTAAAAACTGACAAAACAGATGATAGGGCAATTTGCTGATAATAACTCTGAATTTACCGCTTCGATCTTCTATCTGAGCACCTAACACCAGATCATCTCCTAATACTGCATTTTGCAAGCCCAGACGATTCTGCTGTTCTTCATCAATATAAACATAGCGTTTAATATTTGATTTGATCCTGATATTCTGCCAGTTAAAATAACTTTTTAATATCGATTCTATAATGCTCTTTGAATGGCAACGCATTCCAAGCATGGCCAGAGAGGGTAATAATTTGTGCCATTGAATATCGCTATCATTTCTTAGATCAACGATATCATCTGACTTATACATCCCCATCAGAGAAAACATCCAGTTTGAAAACTGATCCGTATTACCCTTTTTATAATTAAGATAATAGCGGTATTTCTCCCAGCATTTATAAACCAGACTGATCATACGATGATTGAACAGATCCATAAAATCTTTACTATGGTCGTCTCCCTCATCAGCCTGAATTATGGCCTCTGAATAAAAAACCGGCAGGGGTGTGGAGGCACCATACAGACCCATGAAATTGACCTGTAACTTTGCCTTTACCTGTCCCTCAGTCTGCGTTATTTCTATACTGTCAAGGTCGCTGTCGTGATAATCCAGTGCTGGATTAACACTAAACTGAATCAATGTCTGTTTTAACTCAGTCCTGCCCTCAGCTGTTTTTTGCAGACGATGATAATCATCTAATAAGCGTACCGCCTGGAAGAACGAATAATTATGACTGTGCTGAATTAAGTCATTTATTATATAACTGGCTGTTGGCCGATCCTGGCTGGCCATTTATACACCTCCCCCTGTTCAATTCCCTTTACCAGCAATTCATGAAATGAATTAAGTGATGCATATAAAGCAAAAAACTCATTTAGAACACAGAAGAAAAGATACATTTCACCTTCATTGGTAAATTTAGACTCCTGTACCCTGATCACCGAACGCACACCTCTGACAGGGCGCCCTTTGTATATACGATCAATCAGATCCACCTTAATAGACTTTATTCCATCCAGTCTGTGCTGACTAGCTCTTGCCTGATGTTTGTCATAATAGCTACGATAATCATAGCTTGAAAAAATTATCTTTAAAGCATCTTTATTCATTAATGACTGGTAATTAAGTGACATATTTGAAATAAGCTGCCAGTGAAAGCCTTTATCCATGGGTGGTATAAATTCTGGCGTTACCTCGGAAATATTTTTTATTTCAACAAATTCCGGCATACCTTCTCCGGCTAATTGAATATCACCTATACCCAGCTTTGCTGATAATTTTTTATTGGTACAGATAAGCGATGCTTCAATTGTCTCTTCCTGAGGCACCTGATTACCCTCATAATGATTAATAAAAGAAATATAATTATCCATAGCCTGTCCATCAGGTGTTTCTTTTACCCTGACCCGATAATATAAATTATCTTCATTATCCTGTAAGGAATGCTCAAAAGACTCAAAACACGGATATCGTTTACGTTTAAAATCATCATAACCCCATCCTTCAACCTCTTCGATCTGATATACTTCATAATGCGCAGGATTACTCGCCGAAGGCAGTATCCGGTATTCCACCTGTCTGTGGTCCAGCTGAATAGGTGCTGACTGATGCCTGAACAGATTAACAACCGGTGTACAGAACAATTTCATACTATCTGCAGAAATTGACAGTGAGTTATCCAGAATACTGTCAAACTGACAGTCAAACTGCAGACCTGTGATATCATCCAGTTTAAGTAATTTAATTTTTTCAGCTATTCCTGTTAAACCACTAAAATTAATAAATAAAAATTTTTCAGGCAGGGCAAAATATTCCTGTAAGATACGATAACCATGAAATAAATTCTCTGAACCTGGAAACAGATTTTCATTATTCGCAAATCCACCGGCTTTTACCGATAGTTTATCCAGAGTATCCAGTAAAATTTTATTACCATCTTTATCAATTGCACTGATTTTAAGAGCCTGAAGATAACGACTAAAAAAAAGGTAAAGCTGATAGGATGTGTGGATATTTCCAAACAGATGAAAACGTAGATTATCCAGTTTCATTTCTTCAAAACTGGCTTTTTCATCAAGAAGAACGAGTTTAATAGCAATATTTGAACCTGTTGACTGAATATTATGCTGCAGTTCTGAAACTTTTAATGGAAAAAGGTCTACCTCATAACAGGTCTGAAACTGACATTGAGTACCATCAACTGGTGTTGACAATACCATACTTTTCCGTTTGATCTGCTTTTTTCTGGTTAATCCTGCAAGAGGTGTCAATTCTATAATACTCAGGGAAGGCAGGGGTTTAAGAAAATCCGGCCACAGTAGATTCATTATGGAGTGAGTTAACTCAGGCAATTCATCATCAAGTTTTTCTTTTAAGCGCCCGCTAAGAAAAGCAAAACCTTCCAGTAATCGTTCTACATCCGGATCCTGAGCCTCTGTAGCCAGAAATGGTGCCAGGCGTGGATTAGAGTCTGCAAACTCTGCCCCCAGCACTCTTAATGCAGTTAATTCATCCTGAAAATATTTATTTAGTGTCATCCATGACCATCCTGTTATTGTTTTAAAGTTCCCGGTTCCATCTGGAATTTAATATTTAACGATTGCCTGTCCAGTACTGGTTAATACCGTTTCAAAAGACATATTCTGTACCTCCTCATTAATAAAAACCCGGGTAGTAATATTAAACTTTAGTTCCAGTGGTTTATCAGGATCGGGATCGTGAGTAATTTGAATGGCCTGTATTCGCGGCTCATACAGGTATAAAAATTCACGAATAGATATTTTAAGCTTATTAATAGCATCCGGAAACTGAGAAACAAATTCTGAGAAATCTGGCATACCATAGTCCGCCAGAGAAACAAGACTGCCCTTTCGGACATTAAGCATATTTTGAAGACTATTTAAAATTGAGTAGTGTAAACTGGCATAATCAAATTTGAGTGAGTAGTGGGGACTATCACTATTGATACGCCCTAGTAGGGACTTTTCTGATATCATTGTGTGCAATCATCTGCTGGTTAATGTCATTCCGTTATATGTATTGTATTTTATTATTACATAAAGAAGCATTCGGGTTTTCCCTAGATTGAGCAAAAAATTGCACACCTGCCAAATACCACCACAACCACCACTCTTATATTTGTTGACGATGCGGCTGCAGATCTTTAGATACTTCCAGTTTGCCTACCAGAGAGAGTGTAAAATCTGCCCCCATATATTTAAAATGCGGGCGCACCTGAACCATTGCACGATACCAGCCCGGTTCACCTTCAACTGGCTGAACTTCAACCCGGGCCATACGCAATGGCCGACGGTTCCTTATTTCCATTGATGGGTTCTCCTGATCCGATACATATTGTTTGAGCCATAGATTTAAACCCCGTTCTACATCCGCTTTTTCTTTCCAGGTACCAATATTTTCTCTTTGAATTACTTTTAAATAATGAGCTATCCTGTTAATAACAAACAGATATGTTAACTGTCCTCCAAGTTTGAAATCAGTTTGTTTTTCTTTCTCCCGAGTAGAAAAGCCGAAGTGCTTGTTTGATTGAATGGAGTTTGCTGAATAAAAAGCAGCGCCATTTTCGCCTCGCCTGAGGGTAAGAGCGATAAAACCACTTTCAGTCAGTTCATATTCTCTTCTATCAGTGATCATGACCTCCGTTGGCAAAGAGTGCTCTCTGGTTCCCAGAGCGGGATAACAGGAGGTCTGTATTTTTTCTACCTGTCCACCACCGGCTGGGCCAATAATATGGGGGCACCAGCGATAACGTGCAAAACTGTCTATCAGCCGGATCACAAATAAAAAAGCTGAATTACCCCATAAATTAGGTTCTGCATCCTGACTGCTGTACTCCTGATATTCTATCCCCAGGCTGTGTAGTTTTTCAGCGCCAGCTGAATAAGACTCACGTAATAAAAAACGCGGTAACACCAGGCCGATATAACGAGCATCTTCAGTGCTTCTTAAGTGCTTCCACCTGTTAAAGCGAGGGCTGTTATGAATATCCTGAATATCGACCATGGATGCCAGCCCACGCATCTCATTCAGATCAAAAAACCCGGCATCGGCTGCGGCGATAAATGGCGTATGAGCCATAGCCGCAATACTGGCCACCTTAGTCATCAAACGGATATCCGGACCTTTGGGAGTTAGATAATAATTACCCAGCATGACACCATAAGGTTCACCACCAAACTGGCCGTATTCACGACTATAAACCAGTTTGTATAAACCGGATTTGACTGTTTCCGGAGCATCATCCAGATCTTCGCGTAAATCATCCAGAGAAACATTCAGTATTGCAATTTTGATATTCTGATTTACAGGGGTTTGTTTAACCAGTAATAGAATACTGCGCCATCCTGATTCCAGTGCCTGAAATTTTGGATGATGCAGAACCGCATCCAGATGCTGGGTTATTTTTCGCTCCAGTTGAGCAATTAAAATGGTGCAGATAAAAGGATCAAACTTGTGCTCAGGACAGTGCAGAAGATAAAATTTAAGCAGGGCTGACAGGGCCTGAGGGTTTGCCTCATAAGAATCGGGAAAATCCACCTGCTGCAAAATATATTGAACGATTGTTTCTGTATCAGTATCCGCTTGTTCCTGCTCTTCCAGTTGAGCATTCATAATAAATCCTTTTATTTATTGTAACTGTTCAGCGTCATTTAAATTCCAATAGAGTATCAGACTGTAACCGGAATGCATGCTGAATAATTACTTGTTTTTTAAAGTTCGTCCTGAACCATTGCGGCTATTGAGTGGCTATATTCTGCCACTCAATGAATATAAAATCCACTAAATCGGCGGTGGTGCGATAACTTCGCGTTGTCCATTTGACTGTACTGCACTGACCACACCGGCTGCTTCCATATCTTCAACCATACGCGCTGCCCGGTTGTATCCAACTTTCAAGCGACGCTGCAGACCGGAAATAGAGGCTCTGCGAGTTTCAGTAACTATAGCAACAGCCTGATCATATAATGGGTCAGCCTCATTCCGGGGATCACTATCTCCCGGTATCAAACCACCTGTTGAAACACCTTCCCCGGATAATATTTCATCAATATAGTCAGCCTTGCCTCGACTCTTTAAATCGTCCACAACTGCATGCACTTCGTTATCAGAGACAAAAGCACCATGAACCCGCAGCGGATAACCCTGCCCAGGAGGCAAAAACAGCATATCACCATGCCCCAGAAGGTTTTCAGCTCCCATTTGATCCAGAATTGTTCTGGAGTCAATTTTAGAGGAAACCTGAAAAGCAATCCGGGTGGGTACATTGGCCTTAATCAGACCGGTGATCACATCAACAGAAGGCCTCTGTGTGGCGATAATAAGATGCAGACCGGCTGCCCGGGCTTTTTGTGCCAGACGGGCTATCAGTTCTTCCACTTTCTTGCCGACAATCATCATCATATCGGCAAACTCATCAATAACAATAACGATAAATGGCAAGGGCTCAAGTTCCTGCGGCTGTTCATCCGGAATTAGGGGATTAGGCACAAACAAAGGATCCAGAATGGGTCCACCGGCATCAATAGCCGCTTCTATTTTTTTGTTAAAACCGGCCAGATTCCTGACGCCCATGGCGGCCATCAGCTTATAACGACGTTCCATTTCAGCCACACACCAGCGTAACGCATTGGCCGCCTCTTTCATATCAGTGACCACCGGTGCCAGCAGATGTGGGATATCCTCATAAATAGACAGTTCCAGCATTTTCGGATCCACCATAATCAGACGCAATTCATCGGGAGACAATTGAAACAGCATGCTCAGAATCATGGAATTAACCCCGACAGATTTACCGGAGCCCGTTGTACCCGCCACCAGCAGGTGAGGCATTTTAGCCAGGTCAGCCACTACTGGGTGACCGGAGATATCCTGTCCAAGACCCAGGGGTATTTTAGCCTTACTGTCGGCAAATTCCTGAGAACCCAGAATCTCACTGAAGTATACAATTTCCCGATGTTCATTGGGTATTTCAATGCCCACCGTTGATTTACCGGCAATAACTTCCACTACCCGGATACTGACAACCAGCATAGAACGCGCCAGATCCTTAGATAAGTTAGTGATCTGGCTGACTTTAATACCCGGTGCCAGCTGAATTTCAAAGCGGGTAATAACCGGACCCTGACTGACGGAGACCACTTCTACCTTTAAATTAAAATCGGCAAGCTTATCTTCTATTAAACGGGAAGTATGTTCCAGTGCTTCGGGTGAGGTAACATGAGTCGATGGTTGTGCTTCATCAAGTAAGGATAAAGAGGGCAGACAATCAATGGCATCGTACTCAAAAAGTTCCGGCTGTTTGTCTTTATTAACCCGTTTACTTTTCTTACTGCTCTGAAAACGCGGTTCAATTTTTATGGCTTTTTCTTTTGCCGCCTGAGCGGCCAGCTTCTGTGCCTGTAAGGCGGTTTTTTCTGCCCGTTTTTTATCCTGCAACACCTTTTTTTCAGTCATTCTCTGTTGTTTAAGACGTTGTTTTTCTTCTGCCTTAAGCTGTAACTGCTGTTGTTTATCTGCTTTTAAGCGCTGTTTTTCTGCTTTTCTTCGTGCAGCCAGTTCCCGTCGCTGCTGCCATTTTGTAATAAACCAGCGATTAGTATTCAGTACCAGCGAACCTATACCATCCATTAAGGATAACCAGGAAAGTCCGGTAAACAGAGTAATGCCAATTAAAAACAGTGTCAGCAGCAATAAGGTAGTACCCACAAAACTAAACCATTGCTGCAATTGAGTGGTGACAACCTGGCCCAGAATTCCCCCGGCATTAAGGGGGAAGTTAACTGCCGGATGAATAAAATGCAGACTGGAAATACCAGTACCGGCAATAATAGTCAGCATAAACCCCAGAGTTCTCAGACTGAAATGCCAGCCATGAAAAACTTCCTGTTCATTTCTACCTCTGTAAACCAGCCAGCCGCTGTACAAAATCATGACCGGGAATAAAAATCCCAGGTAACCAAAAAGATATAAAAAAACATCTGCAAACCAGGCTCCAAAAAGACCGCCCAGATTATACAGCTTGCCGGGATCAATTTTACCGGAAATACTATGCGACCAGGAAGGATCCGCTGGTGAGTAAGTAAATAAAGCAATAAACAGGTAAAGACTAATTGCTATGAAAAGAAAAAAAACACTTTCCTTAATGCCGCGAATAACATTAGCCGACAGGGGATTATTAGTGGCTTTACTGACTGAGGCAGATTTGGTTTTTGCTTGCTTTTTTGTTGTTCTCTTTTTTACCGTTGGCGCCAAAATTTAAAGCTCTTGTCAGAAGTAGGAAGGATAGAAAAAGCATATATATTCAAAGTGCGCCTATTTTAATGCAGGATGAACGATTTCGCCAGCATCAATATTAACCCCTTTTAACAGCGGCCCAGATAACTGCTGCGGCGCATCGGCCAGTTGAATCAGATAGGGTATCAAACTGGCAGATAAAGACTGTGATGCGGTTCTAGGAACCGCTCCGGGCATATTTGTGACACCAAAATGAATCACTCCGTATTTAATAAAAGTCGGATGATTATATGAGGTTGGATGAGTCGTTTCTATGCAGCCGCCCTGATCCACGGAAATATCAATAATAACACTCCCCGGCTGCATCTGACGTACTTCCGCCTCGCTCACCAGATGGGGTGTTTTTTCACCCACCACCAGCACCGCCCCTATAAGCAGGTCAGCCGTTTTTATATGTTCCAGGATGGAGGACGGGTGAGGATATAAGGCCGTAACATTATGTCCAAGTGCTCGCATTGCCGCCATTTTATCGCGGTTCCTGTCAAATACTATTACTTCTGCTCCGAGACTCGCAGCTAAAGAGGCCGCATTACCACCCGCCATGCCGGCTCCCAGAATAACAACTTTACCTCTGGGGGCTGCCGGAACACCGCCTAACAGAATACCCTTTCCTCCCATAGAGGAATGCAGCAGATGAGTACCAATCTGTATCGACAGACGCCCTGCTATATCACTCATGGGAGCCAGCAGAGGCAGCTGGCCTCTGGCCTTTTCTACGGTTTCAAAGCCGATAGCCTTAAGGCCAATATCACAAAGTCTTTGTGTTAACTCTGGTAAGGCAGCAAGATGCAGATAAGAAAACAGAATATGCTCAGCTGTTAATAATGACAATTCCGGTTCTACCGGTTCCTTAACCTTAACAATAAGCTCTCCTGTTTCATAAACAGCCCGTGCATCAGGCAGTATCCCGGCACCCTGCTGCTGGTATTCGGCATCAGTATAACCACTCTGGACACCAGCCTGAGACTGAATATATACTTCATGTCCCTGTTTAACCAGCATTGATACCGCATCAGGAATCAGTGCAACACGCCCTTCTCTGGGTTTTATTTCAGTGGGAACAGCAATTTTCATAAGATCCTCATTAAAAGCTAAAATACGCTTGGAATTCGTTTAAAAATCCCCATACTTGCTGTATATTACTTTATATTAAATTATCCTTTTTTCCACTATATTTTTGACATTCTGGAGTTTCTGCATGAGTGATGTTAAACACTGCAAACTTTTAATTCTGGGTTCAGGCCCAGCTGGCTATACAGCGGCTGTTTATGCGGCGAGAGCCAATCTTGACCCGGTAATCATTACCGGTATGGAACAGGGCGGTCAGTTAATGACAACCACCGAAGTCGATAACTGGCCCGGTGATCCGGAAGGCTTAATGGGGCCTGATTTAATGGCAAGAATGCTTAAGCACGCAGAACGTTTTAACACAGAAATTCTATTTGATTACATTAACGAAGTCGATTTATCTTCTCGTCCCTTTAAACTGAAAGGCGATTCTGCCGGCTATACCTGCGATGCACTGATTATTGCCACCGGCGCTTCTGCCCGTTATCTGGGTCTGAAATCAGAAGAAGCCTTTAAAGGCCGTGGCGTATCGGGCTGTGCAACCTGTGATGGATTCTTTTATAAAAACCAGAAAGTCATTGTTGTGGGTGGTGGTAATACAGCCGTTGAAGAAGCCATTTATCTGTCTAATATTGCTTCCGAAGTCACCATTGTACATCGCCGTAATAAATTCAGTTCTGAAAAAATTCTTGCTGACAAACTGATTGAAAAATCTAAAACCGGTAATATCAATATCGAATGGAATGCTCAGATTGATGAAATACTTGGCGATGATGCCGGTGTTACCGGTGCACGAATCAAGAGTACAGAGGATGGATCGACTAAAGACCTGGAAGCAATGGGTGTATTTATTGCAATTGGTCATAAACCTAATACCGACATGTTCCAGCACCAGCTGGATATGGAACATGGCTATATCAAAACTCAGAAAGGCTCCGATGGAAATGCCACTAAGACCAGTATTGAGGGTGTATTTGCCGCCGGGGACGTGGCTGATCATGTATACCGTCAGGCTATCACTTCCGCAGGCACCGGTTGTATGGCAGCACTGGATGCCGAACGATATCTGGATAAAGATGAATAATATTTTATGAAAATACTCCCCCGGAAGGTAGTATTAGTGAACTACAGACAGTTCAGCTCATCTCTTCCTTCTGGTTTTCTTAAATTGCTTATCTTGCTGAGTTAGTTCATAATAGCTCATTAATTTATACAGGCTAGCTGCCTGTTATATCTACCTTTCAGGATTAATTAATTATAACGACTATGTTAAAAATCTTACCTTTTTCAAAAAAATCTGTACCAGAAATTTTATCTCGGCACTCTCTTAAATGTAAACTTGCTATTGCATGTCTTATGACGACTATAGTGACAGTCCCGGTTCAGGCTGAAACTCTACTGGAAGTTTATGGAATGGCCTTTCAAAATGATCCGATACTTAAACAGATCATTGCCCAGAGACAGTCCGTAGGTGAAGGTTCGGTACAGGCTTTTGCAAGATTTTTACCTTTAATCGGTCTGACTGGAACCACTCAGCAGATTCACAATGATACTGCCGGCAGCCCTTCATATGATTATAACAGGCATGGCTACAGCATTGATCTGAATCAGAGTATTTTTGATAATAGCAATTATGTAAATTACCGTATAGCTAATTTACAGATCAATAAAGCGGAAGCTAATCTTAGTGCAGCCCAGCAGGACTTGATTATTCGTACAGCAAATGCCTATTTTGGTACTTTATCAGCCATTGATACTCTGGAATTTTCCAAGGCGCAAAGAAAAGCTATTGCTCGTCAGCTGGAACAGGCCAGGCGTCGCTATGAAGTGGGTATTATTGCTATAACCGATGTTCATGAGGCTAAGGCGGGTTATGATAATGCCAATGCACAGGTTATTGCTGCAGAAAATGCCCTGCTGGTTGCCAAAGAAACGTTACGTGAAGTAGCCGGTCAGTATATTAAAGAGGTGACTCCTCTGGCAGATAAAATTCCACTGGATCCCCCTTCCCCGGCTGATATTCAACATTGGGTTGATCAGGCTCTATCAGGTAATTACACACTTTTAGCCGCCAGAGAAGATACCGATGTGCAAAGAGAAACAATTAATCTGCAACGTTCCGGTCATTATCCAACACTGGGTTTAACCGCTTCTTATGGCTATAATAAAAGTAATAATCCTGTGGTATTTACCCCCCCTCAATACCATGAGAGAGTAATTGGTCTGAATGTGTCTATACCCATTTATGAGGGCAATGCCGTCACATCCCGTACCCGTCAGGCTCAGTACGATTTTCAACGCAGCCAGGATGTCTATGATGAAATTCGCAATTCAACTGAAAAAAACACCCGCAGCAGCTACCTTAATGTTATCTCAGAAGTTAGCCGGGTAGAAGCTCTAAAACAGGCTGTCATTTCTAATGAGAGTGCCCTGCGTGCTACAGAAGCTGGCTTTGAAGTGGGTACTCGTACTATCGTGGATGTATTGAATGTCCAGCGTGATCTATATCGCGCCAAACAGGATCATTCTATTGCCCGTTACACCTATATACTGAATGTATTAAGATTAAAACAGGCTTCCGGTGAACTGGGGCGAGCCGATCTGGAAACAGTTAACGGCTGGTTAGCCAGATAAGCTTCGGTTTTTTTCACTTTTTCAAGCCATACCGCGGTGCATTTTTACACACGGTAATTCATGCCATTATATCGAGTTTAAAGTTTATCCCATAAACTTTCAAAACGTTCAGTTTTTTCTTTTTGTAATTTATCCTTTTCTTTTACTTCTGATTTTTCAAACAAATACAAATTATAATCCAGCACTACATCCACTTTCTGAATCAATTGGATATTAATGGTTCCAGTTTTGTGGATGAGTTTAATGACGTAATTTCTGGAAACGGCAAATTTTTCAATAAAAGAATGGGTAAATAATATTGGCCTGAAATGCTGTGCCTTACCGCCTGGAAATACGAAACTATCCAGTATTCTGGTATTTAATAAATCATTATTAAGCGCTGTATCCTGATGGCTGGTCAATACCAGTTGTACTGATTCAGCCATAGAACTTAAATGTTCTATACCCATCACAATTTCATTTTCCCTGTTTTCCATAAGCCAGCGTAAATAACCTACATGGATACTGCCGTCACGATGTTTAACAGCCATAATCTCATTAATTCTAGGCTGTAAAGCATGCTCGTTTTTCTGGCTTATTTTTAACCGAAAACCATGACGGGACTCATCCACAAGAAAGGCACTGAAGATCGGGATTTCATTATCATGATGCTCACTGGCAGTTGAAGATATTTGTTTATCATATAATTCGTGAATTTGTGTTTCAAGCGTAACATTGCCCAGAAAATGGGAAATATTAGTGATACCAGGTACCATATCAACCGGTTCAATCATGGCCTGACGTTCATCCTGTCTTTTGGTTTCTGCAGACCAGGTTTTTAACAAGCGTTTTAAAAAAGAATTTGAAACAGACTGGAAAGGCGCATTATTATTGAGAAAAGAGATCAAATCCCGGGTTTCAAAACCCCATAATAGTGAACTGACATATCCCTCTCTCTGCAGAGACAAAAGTTGTTTTGGAAAAGGAGGGCTTTCACTATACGGACGAACAAGGAAGTCACTATCTGGCAGTTTGTTCTTTTCAGTAATCTTCAATTCAGTATAATGTGACCAGTTATCCAGTTTATTCCACAATAAAATCATTTCGCTGATTGATAAATGATACGGATTTGCCAGCGCAAATAATAATATTTTTTTATATATTTCTGCAATGGTATTTACCGATTCGGAAGAGCTTTTAAGTGATCGGTTTAGACAATGACGTTTGCCTGCAAACTGGTATAGTTGATGTAAATCCAGCCAGTCATTGACATGATGATCAGC
>JALVAL010000003.1 GCA_027011205.1 Gammaproteobacteria bacterium | reverse complement strand
ATATGATGTAGGCAGCCTGGCAATAGGTTTAGCTTATAATTCCCCGGCAACTGGCCCTGTAGAGCTAAAGGCAGAAGCATCCAACATTAATGAACAGCAGAGCAATCCCCTGAATATTTACATTAATGCTCCCGAGTTACAGCATTTGCCCGACATAAAACGCTTGACTCTAAATGCCTCTGTTTTTTTAAATCAGCACTTGATCAGACCCGTTGATCGCCAGAAAAGCAGTTTGCAGCTACAACTTGAAACAGATGAAGGAATACAACAGGATATCCAGCTCGAACTGGCTATGGAGCAACTCCCTCGTCCCGCCATCTGGAATTCTTATCCCTTTGATAAACGCAACAGACATTATTTAACAAAGATCCTTCATCCGGAAAAAATTCAGCTTAATTTAACTCATTCTGAGAATGAAACTATTTTATCAAAGCTGCAGTTCAATGGTATTTATGATGGAAATGAAGGTAATATTTCTGGAAACATTAAATTAACCACTGAAAAAGGTTTTCTGGCACTTTTTAAATCACTGAAACTGCCGGAAATTATCAGCAATTTAAATGCACAATTTGAATACAACACTCGAACTCTTGACGGCATTGTTGATCTGGAAGATCAATTTAAAATCAAACATTATGCAGATGACAAACAGTCACTACCCAATGAACTGGATATTAATAATCATCTATCCATGAAACTGGATGGCGATTTTATGAATCTTAATCGTTTCAAGTTGTCGATAGCCAGTAAAGAAAAAGAATATATAAAACTTATCACGTATAAACCTTTATTAATAAACCTGAGCAATATTTATACACTGCTTGATCAGCAGCAAAGTGACTTGCTCAGTATTAAAATTAATCAATTACCACTAGACTGGTTTAATGACTTTATCCCTGATTATAAAGTTTTACAGGGTATTGCAGATACCGATATTAATCTTTCTGTTGCCAACCGTTCTTTAGTACTTGAGACAAAGCGACCATTCAGTTTAAAAAATGTTAATATTATTCAGCAGATCGATACGAGAGAAAAAACACCTCCAGCGTCAGATACAGATCATAATATCCAGACCAGTAATATTAAAAAAACTAATCTGAAAACATTAACGATGCTTAATCATCAATATCTTGAAACAGATTTCATTTTAACTATTAGTGATAAAGATCTTAAAGCTTCCCTGAATAAACTGGAACTGTTTCAAAGCTTGCCTTCAGCTAAGCAGAATAGCATTCAAAAGCCGGTACAACAATTGAGCTCATCCATTCAGTTTAATCTTGACGCCCCCCTTTCAGCAGAGTTTATGAATAAACCACTGACATTATCCGGAAAAGGAACCCTAAATATTCAGGAACTAATCAAAATACCGTTAGTGGAGAAAATTCTGGCGGCCAGAGTATCATCCCCTTTATCTAAAACATTACCCAAACAGTTCACACTGAATTATGAACTTGCGTTAAAGTCTGATAATAAACTCATCACTCTGGATAAAATTAATATTGATATAAAATCTCATAAACTGCCACATATACTCTCTATTAATAATCTGAAAAGTATTCAGCTGAAACGGACTCCGGATCAGTTTTTGATCACCACAACGGAAAAGCTTTTATCAGCCAGAATAAATCATTTCGATTTTAAATGGCTTGCACCGCTTACCAGTCAATACAGCTTGCCTTATACAGTTTCCGGTATCCTCAGTAAGCTGGATACAACTATTAGCCGTGATAACAGCGATCATTATCAAATTGATATCAATAAACTGTTTTTTTCAGACTTACAACTTCGTGAAGATAAACAATTGCTCTTTAACAGACTCAACCTCAGTTTTAAATCACAAATCAACTATTCCGCTGACAAGATTTCTATCATCTATCCAAACCTGAATATTACTCAGTCCACCGCTAATGGAAATAACAGCCTGTTAACTAATAACGGTAGTATTGTTCTGACTCAGATGGATCAAAAATCTCCACAGATATTCTTAAAGGGTAAATTAAAGGGATATGTTAACCGCCTGATGAATATCGGTCTTATCAATCAGTTTACCCATAAAACTCTCAGCCATTCATCTGTACTGAACAGTCAATACCAACTCAGACTTAAGGATCAGGTAATTAATGTTTCCGCATTGCAAATATCGGTATTTCATCCTCATTCAAAAGGTCGTCTGGATATTAAAACCCATAACCCCATTAAATTTTCACTGACTGATCATAAACAGAGTTTTGCCCAAAATGGCCATATAACATTTAAACTCACTAACTTTGATATCAAACCTTATGAAGTTCTTTTCCCAGACATTCCCATTACTTTTGATCAGGCCAGTACTCGCATCAGTCTGACTCAAAAAAACAAAAAACAGACGCTTAAATTTGATCAGCCGCTTGTGTTACACAATATTCACTATAAAAATAAAAAAAAGGCACTGCTAAAACCCTTTAATTTCACTTTAAATGCGCAATTGAAACAGTCCGGTACTATTACAGAAGCCAGAATTCATCAGTTATCCGTGCAATTTCTAGGACAAAAGAATAAGGCTCTGAATTTAACCACTCAATTTAAATTAAATTCCATAAAATCAGTTCCTGTTACTAATTTAAAGGGACATCTTAATGTATTACTCACACAATGGTTAAATCAGCCTGGAATTATGCCTCACAATACTTTAACAGAAGGATCCTTAACCGCTGACATTTCTATGGATAAAAATAATAAAATAAGTCATAAATGGCTGATCAATGATCTTACCGATCACAATGGCGATAAAATTATTAAATCTATTACTATTAACGGTAAAGGAGAAACCAGAAAAATCAATGATATTTTTCTGAATTTCCCCTTAATCATGCAAAGCCAGTCCGGTACTACAGAATTACAATTAACAAGTCATTTACAGCTCAAAAACAAACAGCCTGAAATGGCCTTAACTCTACATGGCAAGGAAATATATTTAAACGATTTATTAAAACTTATGGCAGCAATTAATCCAGATTCTGAAATTTCCAAACTTGAAAAAGAAAAAGACACTAAAAATAGTGATGATAAATCTAAAGGAATAAAAGCGGCTAAAATAATACCCGATAATACCCCTGCTGCATCTCCTTTCTGGCCGACAGGAATAGACATACTGGCCGATCTGGATATTAAAAAACTTTATTATTCTGATTATATGTCTTATCACGATATTAAGGGCCGTATTAATATGAACAAAGATCATTTTGTTGCTAATAATATGGAAATTATCTTTCATAAAAGTCCGATGAATCTGAGTGCGGAATTTACTTTTAAGCCCAAGAAAAAACAGCCTTATGATATTCAACTGCATACTGCTTTAAGTAATTTTTATATTGGCGGCTTTCTTAAAGAGCTGAAACCTGACCATGTACCCCGCGCAGACGGTGTTTTTGATGTAGATGTTAAATTTTACGGTCCCTTAAGTAATCTGACTCAGATCCGTAATGAACTGATGTTTAATATAGATATCAGTGGTGTTGATGGTGTTTATCACTTAATCCCGTCCAATAATCTGATGCTGCGTTCCAGCGGTCAAGCAATGGCTCTCCTGGGAGAAGTGGTTTCCGTACTGCCCACTTCCGGGTTTGGCCTGGGTATTATTAATCGGGTGGTTCGTTTTGCTAAAGATATTAACTATGATCTGATCC
The DNA here is from genome assembly GCA_027011205.1 of Gammaproteobacteria bacterium. Lineage (GTDB taxonomy): Bacteria > Pseudomonadota > Gammaproteobacteria > GRL18 > GRL18 > JANELJ01. Next base: position 967 of record JALVAL010000003.1, on the reverse strand, counting down.
GTTTAAGCATGTCCCGTCAGTCCGATCTTAATACCCGTATTAATCAATTCGAAATTCTGAGTCCTGAACTTTATTTATACGCTGATGGTGAAATAACCTTTAAAGAGAATACCCGCCTGTTTGATCAGGATTTAAAAATGCAGGCACATCTGGATCTGGCCGGTGAAGGTGCAGCCATATTTTATGGTCTGGGCCTGCTGCAGGAACAACAGGATGAATATGGATTCTGGAAAGGGCCGGAAATAAAATTCTGGGGTTCTTTAAGTAACCAGCAGGATAATTTTGATGAGATCATTAATAAAGCCAAAGAAGGTACTTTAGCTGGTGGGATCACCAATCCATTTTCAGGACTGGTGGGTAATTTTAAATACCGCTGGACGGGACATAAACCGGATTACTCCAAAGAGCTTGAAAAATATACCAGGCCAGAACAAACCCCTGTTACTGCTCATTAGGTTTGCAAATTTAAACCAAACTATAAACACAGTATCATAGTGTGTTTTTTCACTACCAGACCTTCCCAGTCACCTGGTTCCAGATCTATCTCGAATGTTTGTTAAAGAATTCCCAGATCACCTCAGCACCATTAATGTCATTATTTTTTCTTCCTAACAGAAACGGTCTATTTGGTATACTACTTCCAGGCAGTGTATGTCCACCGCCTTCTATTGTGTAGAGCATCACTTCACTTTCATTATTCTGGTTGGTGTATATTTTTACGATTACCTTCGGAAAAGTTGCGAAAAGTTGCGGACACCCATTAAACAAAAGGACAAAAAGTTGCGGACACCCATTAAATGCGTGAAAGTTGCGGACACCCATTAACAGCGTGAAAGTTGCGCGGAAAAGTTGCGGACATATATGGACGCCCCCCGAATGTCAACTGATTTTGCTCTAAATCTTTTGCTTTTTAGCTCAATTTGTTAGATTTAAAATAAAGTTATCCATTAACCTGAAAGTGATTGGA
>JALVAL010000002.1 GCA_027011205.1 Gammaproteobacteria bacterium | reverse complement strand
GTGCATAATAATTATCAAATTGATTTATTCCAGCATATTATTAAAATTATTGCGCAACTTGCTGATTGTAAAGACTTAAGTAATAAATCATTGCGGGTGATTGCGGATCATATTCGCGCCTGTTCCTTCCTTATTGTGGATGGTGTTATTCCTTCTAATGAAGGACGTGGTTATGTTTTACGGCGTATTATTCGGCGTGCCATTCGTCACGGACACAAGTTAGGACTCAGGGAACCTTTCTTTTATAAACTGGTGGCTGTGCTGGAACAGGAAATGGGTGAAGCCTACCCGGAACTGACTAAAGCTCAGACTCAGGTTGAGAAAGTACTTAAGCAGGAAGAAGAGCGTTTTGCAGAAACCCTGGATCAGGGTATGCATATTCTGGAACAGGAAATTAAACAGCTTGCGGGCAAAACAATACCCGGTGAAGTGGTTTTTAAACTTTATGATACCTATGGCTTTCCAGTGGATCTGACGGCTGATGTGGCACGCGAACATGCTCTGGAAATTGATCGTGAAGGCTATGAAAAGGCAATGGAAAAACAGCGTGCAATGGCACGAGCTTCCAGCAGTTTTGCAATGGATTATAACGACCAGGTAGAACTGGATGGCAATACTGAGTTTTTAGGTTATAGCGAATTAAAAACAGAACAGAGCCATATCAGCCAGATTATTCTGGACGGTGAAAAAACGGATACTCTGGAAACGGCAGGGGAAAGTGCCATGCTGATCCTGGACAGTACTCCGTTTTATGGTGAATCAGGTGGTCAGGTGGGTGATACCGGTCGTATTAGCTGTGGTGATGCTCAGTTTGATGTTGTTGATACTCAGAAAAAGGGTGCGGTGTTTGTACATATCGGTAAACTGCTTAAAGGCAGGTTCAGTGTTGGTGATCAGATCAGTGCCCAGGTTGATCCCGAACTGCGCAGTCGAATTGCCTGTAATCACTCGGCAACGCATTTATTGCATGCAGCTTTACGTAAAGTACTGGGCGAGCATGTACAGCAAAAAGGCTCTCTGGTTGACAGTGAAAAGCTGCGCTTTGATTTTTCTCATTTTGAAGCAATTAACAGTGAACAATTACAGCAAATAGAGACAATGGTGAATCAGCAGATCCGTTGTAATCATAGTGTTGAAACCAATATTATGGATATTGATGCGGCCAGAGAAAGTGGTGCGATGGCATTATTTGGTGAAAAATACGATGATCAGGTTCGGGTTTTGCGTATGAGTGATTTTTCCATTGAGCTGTGCGGAGGCACCCATGTTAAGCGCACTGGAGATATTGGTCTGTTAAAAATCACCTCAGAAGCGGGTGTAGCTGCCGGTGTGCGACGTATTGAAGCAGTTACCGCGCAGGGTGCCCTGGAATATATTGAACAGCTCGAACTGCAGGTCGATAATGTGGCCGCTCTGCTTAAATCAGGACGGGATACGGTTTACGATAAGGTGACTGCCCTGATAGAGCGTTCACGTAAACTGGAAAAAGAACTGCATCAACTGAAAACCAGACTGGCTAATGCCCAGGGAAATAAACTGACCGATAATGCTGTGGAAATAGATGGTATTAAGGTTCTGGCCGCTAAACTGGATGGTGTGGATGCCAAAGGTCTGCGCGACACCATGGATCAATTAAAAACCAAACTGGGCAGTTGTGCCATCGTTCTGGGTGTGGTCAATGGCGATAAGGTCAGCCTGGCAGCCGGTGTCAGTAAAGACAGCACAAAACGTATTAAAGCCGGTGATCTGGTGAATAGTGTTGCCAGTCAGGTGGGTGGAAAGGGCGGTGGGCGGCCTGATATGGCAATGGCTGGTGGCAATCAGCCAGAAAATCTCGAAAAAGCGCTTTCAATGGTTCCATCTTGGGTGAAAGATCAGTTAAAATAAGCGCCTTTTCAGGCTTGCTGTAATATTTCTGTAACAAAAGACAGCAGTAACCCCTGTTTTATTATAAATGGCTGATAACAATGGCTCTGATAGTACAAAAATTTGGTGGTACATCGGTGGGTACGGTAGAACGTATTGAAAACGTAGCCGAACGAATAAAAAAATTCCGGGATCGGGGTGATGATGTTGTCGTAGTGGTATCCGCCATGAGTGGCGAAACCAACCGGCTCATTGAAATGGCCTGTCAGATCGAAGAAAAGCCTAATGCCAGAGAATATGATGTCCTTTTGTCAACTGGTGAACAGGTGACTATTGCCCTGTTAAGTATGGCATTGAACAGGCGAGGTGTCCCTGCTCGTTCCTATACTGGAACCCAGGTGCATATTCTGACCGACAGTGCACATAATAAAGCCCGTATTCTGGACATTAAAGAAAAAAATATGCGTACTGATCTGGATCAGGGCAAAGTGGTTGTGGTGGCCGGATTTCAGGGGGTTGATGAACAGGGTGATATTACCACATTAGGTCGGGGCGGTTCTGATACCACGGCTGTGGCACTGGCCGCTGCGTTGAATGCAGATGAATGCCAGATTTATACTGATGTAGACGGTGTCTATACCACAGACCCTAGAGTGGTTCCCGAGGCCCGGCGCCTGGACAAAATTACTTTTGAAGAAATGCTGGAAATGGCCAGTCTGGGCTCAAAAGTATTACAGATCCGTGCGGTGGAATTTGCCGGTAAATATAATGTGCCTCTGCGGGTACTATCCAGTTTTGATGAACCGGATTTTGATGCGGATGGTTCCGGCGGAGCTATTGGCACCCTAATCACTTATGAGGAAGATGAAATGGAACAGGCATTGATTTCAGGTATTGCCTTTAACCGTGACGAAGCCAAACTGACAATCCTGGGTGTGCCTGACAAGCCCGGTGTGGCTTATAGCATTCTTGGTCCGGTAGGTGATGCCAATATAGAAATTGATATGATTATTCAAAATATCAGTGCAGATGGAACCACAGACTTTACCTTTACCATACATCGTAACGACTTTGAGTCTGCCAAAGCAGTTTTAACCAGAGTTGCCAATGAACTGGGTGCCAGGGAAGTGGTTGGCGATGATAAGATCGTTAAAATTTCACTGGTAGGTGTTGGTATGCGTTCTCATGCCGGCATAGCCGGCAAAATGTTCAAGACTCTGGCGGAAGAGGGCATTAATATTAATATGATCTCTACATCAGAAATTAAAATTTCCGTTGTGATCGAAGAAAAATACCTTGAACTGGGTGTCAGAACACTGCATTCTGCTTTTGGACTGGAACAAAAACAAGGCTAAATTTATTTTTTTGGGCCGATTGAGAGAAAATAAGCTATAAAGCTTATTTTTTACTTCATTTGCGGAACATTAGAAAGTAAACTAACATAATAAACTATGAGTATTTATCTCATAAAATAATCTGGATTGGCAAAACTATATTTTGCTAAGTGTAAAGGAGAACCATAGTGTTAATTTTAACTCGCCGCGTTGGTGAAACATTGATCATTGGTGATGATGTACATATCACTGTTTTAGGGGTCAAAGGCAATCAGGTTCGCATTGGTATTAATGCACCAAAGAATGTTTCTGTTCATCGTGAAGAAATTTATGAACGTATTCAACAGGAAAAATCACCATCAGAGGGCGACGGTGGAGATACGACAGATTA
>JALVAL010000001.1 GCA_027011205.1 Gammaproteobacteria bacterium | reverse complement strand
AAACAAGATAAATCAATACAGATTAACAATGCAGATTAATATTGATTAATTATCGACAGATTTGTTAGTGATAAGCTACTCAATCAGAGTTGCTCAATGATAAGAACATGAGATTAAATTAAGCTATTATAGGTATCAATAGGTGTGACAATCACTTCGTGATCTATATAAGGGGGTCGCATAAAACCGTAGTATTTATTTAAATATTTGAGAGTATCAGGCAAGCCTGATCTGATAACAGGAGATACAGAAGACACCCTGTTAGCTATTTGCTAAACATAAACAGCCTTAAGCAACTTTTTGTTCACTCAAGGCTGATTTATTGACTGAAGGCTCTTTGATTGGCCGAAGGCTCTCATCAATCCGGATCAAGCACGCCATGTAATCGTTTTATGGCTTCCTGAAGATTTTTCATACTGGTTGCAAAAGAAAGCCGTACATAACCAGGAGCACCAAAAGCAGAACCCGGGACAACAGCTACCTGCGCTTTTTCAATTAGAAACTCACTGAATTCAACATCATTACTGATCCCCAGACGCACCATCACCTGTTCTACATTGGGTAAAATATAGAAAGTCCCCTGGCAAGGCAGGCACTTAACACCCTCTATTTCCAGCAGAGCCTTATAGATAAAGTCATGTCGTTCCTTGAGCGTGGTAACCACTTTCTCAATAAAGGACTGATCGCCCTCAATGGCAGCAAGAGCAGCATATTGAGAAATAGATGAAGGATTAGAGGTACTTTGTGACTGTATGGTTTTCATTTTTTGTATCAGTAATTCTGGCCCGGCAACATAGCCGATACGCCATCCCGTCATTGAGTAAGCCTTGGACACCCCGTTAAGTACAAAACCACGTTCATACAGGGCAGGACACATATTCAGGATATTTTTAAAAGGTGTTCCTTCCCATAACATGTGTTCATAAATATCATCAGTAGCCACAATCACTTTGGGATATCGCTCCAGAATAGTTCCCAGCTCAGCCAGCTCTTCGGGCGTATAGTGGACGCCTGCCGGATTTGATGGACTATTAATAAACATCAGACGGGTTTTATCAGTAATCGCCGCGTCCAGCTGCCTCGGAGTAATTTTAAATCCCTGTTCAATGTCTGCATTGATAAAAACCGGGCTGCCACCAGCCAGCTTGACAATATCAGGATAGGAAACCCAGTAAGGTGCAGGGATAATAACCTCATCACCTTCATTGAGGACTGCCTGTGCCAGATTATAAAGAGTCTGTTTACAACCAGACGAGATCATCACCTGCTTCATGCTGTATTCGAGATTATTTTCTCTGGAAAATTTGTTGATGACGGCCTGCTTTAGCTCAGGGATACCATCTACAGCAGTATATTTTGTAAAACCTCTATCAATTGCATCTTTAGCGGCCTGTTTAATATATTCTGGCGTATCAAAATCAAGCTCACCTGCACCCATGCCGATAATATCGTATCCCGCAGCACGCAATTCAGCGGTTCGGGCAGCAAGAGATGAAGTTGTAGATGGATTCATCGGGCGTACCCGTTCGGCAACTTGCAGATTTATCATAGTATTTCCTTTATGGTATGGGTTTAAAAGCTATCAACCAGATCGGCATCATTTATTATAAAATATGCCAAAAGCTATATTATTCTTAACATATACATTGCACTAATTTTATACAAAAGCGTAAATATTTTCGCCTTTGTACAGGCACGCTAAAATGCCCGGCAATGCTTATAGAAGTGCTTGTATCATTATCTCTGTTAAAGTAAAATACCTGACGTGACGGCTAGATTATAGCTAAATAAATATAATAATGACAATGACTATATCTGCTTTAGAAGATATTTTGTGAAAACTTATAAAACTACAAATTGAACTACAAATTGAAATGGGCCAAAATACAGTTTTAGCTAAAACTGTAACCTTAAACTTGAAGGGGAATATATGAATATATTGGTATTTTTAGCCGGTGTCTCTGTTGGTTGGGCTGCTGACAAACTGTATAACTCTTATGTTGCGAAAAAACCGCAGGTAGACGAAGAAAAAGATATTGCCGTAGAAAACGTAAAAAAAGAAAAGACTAAAGTTGAAAAAGAGTCATTAACTGAAAAAGAGTCCTTAACTGAAAAGGAGTCATTAGAAGAAACACATGATGATCTTAGTCAGCTAAAAGGGGTTGGCCCTAAACTGTCAGAAGCACTGGCTGCCATCGGTATTTATAATTTTAAACAACTCTCCGAGTCACCTGTTGATATCCTGTTAGAACGGCTGCGGGAGACCGGCGGTAGATTTAGCAGACCTGTCATTTCGGCCATAATGGAACAGGCAAAACAAGCTGCTGAAGTAACATAAGCAGAACGCCGACACTTTATTTTATCGATGATTTATCGGCTTCCCGTATAGAAAATAGATAAATCTTACTCAGAAAACATGTTAAATCCATTGCCTGCAATCCTTATAAAAAAGAATTAATGGTAAGCAGCATTTTGTGATATTCTGTAGTGAGGCTTTTTAAACAGGGAGTGAAGAGTCTATGTTTACCCAGCACCTCTTAAGGTCTCGCCCTTAAGATCGAGGATAGCAGAGATGACAGACACTATCCCCAAAAGCCTCGTCTTTTAAGGCGATGTACTGGCTTTACAGGACCGATCATGATTATGAGAGATTAAATGAAGAAAAAATCTATTCAAATACGCAAACAGCCACACACAGAATGCACTCAATGCCTTATCCGGAAGCTGGCTTTGTTTCAGGGTGTTCCTCCTGACCGCCTCGAATGGACACAAAAATATCGGGATCAGCAGTTTGTTGTACCATCTAAAGCCACTTTATACCGTGAAGGAAGTGTAACGGATTATGTTTATACACTGTTTGATGGCTGGATGGCCATGTATCAAACCTCCAGAGAAGGGAAACGGCAAATTCTCAGATTTGCACTGCCTGGCGATTTTCTTGGTTTTCAGACGGATCAAAGAGGCATGATTTCACACTCAGTGTCAGCCCTCACTGAATCAATTGTTTGCGGTTTCCCACGCAGCCGACTGCAGGAAATGCTCGAAGAAAACCCCGCATTGGCATTACGCCTTGCTTCGATGGGTTCCAGAGACATGAATTTATGCCAACAACATCAGGCATTTCGAAGCAGAAAGGATGCTTATGAAAGTATTGCCTTTTTATTACTGGAATTGTTTCACCGTACACGTGAACATTTGAGTCAAAATTATGACCCCGAAACCAACAGCGTTGTTTTCCCTCTGACTCAGGAAGACATTGGTGATGCTGTGGGATTAACCAATGTGCATGTTAATCGTATCCTTCGCCAGTTTCATAAATTAGGCCTGATTGACTGTCACCATAGAAGGCTGCACATTCTCGACGAAGAAAAACTTACAGATATGGGTGAATTTGACAAAAGCATAATTTCCAGCAATCCTATAATCTATGGCCTGAACTCATAATCCTAGAAAAAGCAGGTTCTACAAAGGGCACATGCAGACTTCCGTCTATTTCCGAATATAACAGGTATTGTACTTTAGTTACCGACCAGGAGATGCTGCATCTGGTTTTGTGACCCTCCCTTTTTCCATTCGGTTTCTATATAATGTATCTCTTTAAAATGCAGGTACTTGCTCATTTTCAGCCTCTACTTACGCCCCAAAGGAAGGTGCCCGGCTTGGAGTATTGCTAAACCCCGGCTCTTGTCTATTTACAATGTATATCGATCTACAGGTTAATAACGGTGTATTAAAATCAACCACCAACGAAATCACGGACATTATTAAAATATGCGATTGATTCAGTTCATCGAAAAAGAAACCAGCAAACCCTATAAACAAATCCTGTTAATTGTTATTATTGCCGGTATTGCCAATAGCCTGCTTCTGGGTATTGTCAACCATGCAACCCAGGCCGTTGCTGACAATGAAGACCTGACTCAATATTTTTGGCTGTATACAGTTGCCTTCGCACTTTTTCTTTATGCCCAGTGGTTTGCTTTTGAGCGGGCCATTATTACTATTGAAGATGCCATTTATAATGTAAGAATTCGCCTGACCCGCAAGATTCGGCAAGTCGAATTGCCTTTTATGGAGAAACAGGGAAGTAACAGCCTGTATGCCCGCTTTACGCAAAGCGATATGCTAATATCCCAGTCGATCCCCCAGATCACTGGAGCTGCACAGATGTCAGTGCTGTTGATCTTTTCTTTTCTGTATCTGGCTTATATTTCCTTCCTTAGTTTTGTAATCAGCATGGCCGGCATTCTTGTCTCTGCTGCTCTGTTTCTGGCAAAAACCAGACGTATTAAGGCATTGTTACAGGAAGTTAAGCAGAAAGAAGTAAGTTACTTTAAATCCATTTCACATCTGATCAACGGTTTTAAGGAAGTCAAAATAAATCGCAAAAAGGGCCAGGCGATTTTACAAAATATAGCAACAGAATCAGCTGAAGTAGAAAAAATCAAGCTGGAAGTCGGCAAGCAGGAATCCAGGCTCTGGGGACATGGGCGCATCCTTGTTTATACCCTGCTACCCGTGCTTATTTTTGTTATCCCCACTATTACTGAAATCCATACAGATAATATCTATAAAATATCCTCAACGATTCTGTTTCTTACTGGACCAATTGCTATTTTAATTAACACTATCCCTATAATAAACAGAGTTAATCTGTCTATTGACGAACTGGTTAGTCTTGAGGAAGAAATGGATCAGGTCATTAGCCAGGCATTTTCCAGGCCTAATAGTGAAGAGAATGAAGAAGGACGCAGCAATCTTATTCACTCTGATTTTAAAGAAATAAGCATGAAAAATGTCAGTTTTAGCTACCCCTCTGAGTCTGGGAATAGTTTGGACTTTTATGCCGGTCCTTTTAATGAAACAATCTATAAAGGGGAATTATTATTTATTATTGGCGGTAACGGAAGTGGTAAATCAACCTACCTCAAGCTATTGACAGGTTTATATTATCCTGAAAATGGCAATTTATTTGTTGATTCCATCGCTATTGATAAAACCAGTTACTCTGCCTACCGCGACTTGTATTCTGCTATTTTTACCGATTTTCATCTTTTTGACAAATTTTATGGCATAGAAAACATTGATAGTGGAAAAGTCAATTACTGGCTGGAAAAGATGAAAATGCAGGACAAGGTAGAATATCAGAATGGCGGCTTCACCCGAACCAGCCTGTCAACCGGGCAAAGAAAACGACTTGCCTTTATTGCTGCCATTCTGGAAGACAAGCCTGTTCTGGTCATGGATGAGTTTGCTGCGGATCAGGATCCTCAGTTTCGCCGGTATTTTTATGAAATATTATTACCCGAGCTTAAAGCCATGGGTAAAACAGTAATTGCCGTTACCCATGATGATCATTATTTTCATGTCGCTGATCGACTATTGAAAATGGAAGAAGGAAGAATGGTTAAATAAGTATTTTACTAGCAGGTAAAATTTCCGGTGAACTTATATCTCTACTTTTTAATTCCGATTGATCAATGAGGCCATTTTTTCCATCAGAATCAAAGATGCATTATTATTAAATTGCTGCCCCTCTTCAATATAACCCCAAACTGTAGCATCACTTTTCCAGCCACCCTGTTTTTTGATGAGTTCAAAATCAATCCGTTCTCTGGCTGCAGATGTAGATAGACCACGCCTGAAACTATGACTGCTTAAATCGGAAATAAAATCAAAACCACACTTTTGACCCATAGATTTTAATAGTGCATTGATAGAATTAGGATTTAAAGCCTTATTATTAATCTGACCCCATCGATTAACGGGTCTGAACAGAGCCCCCTCTGAAATTCCTGATATTTCTAACCATTTTTTAATTGCACTAGCAGGACAAACACTTTCATGTTCTGCGTAAGGCAAAATTCTAAACAAACCCTGAGAAAATGGATCAGTTTTGGATTTTGACAACAGAATAATCAATCCTTCAGATTCCCAGCTCAAATCCTTAATAGTTATTGAAACCAGTTCACTGCGGCGAAAAGCACCAAAAAATCCGGTTAGAATAATGGCAATATCCCGCCATTTCTTTAGCGTGTCAGGCAGCTTATCCAGATAATTAATTATTTGTGCAATATGCTCTAATCTGAGGGCTTTTGCTTTCCGTTTCGGTTTACCGTGCACTCGTCGGATACCCTCCATGGTTTTTTGCACAATTGCCTCCTGTACCGGGTTGGCAATCCCCTGAACACGATGCCATTGAGCCAATGCTGTAAGATGCAAATCCAGTGTTCTGGGATTAAGTACAGGTGCCTTATCCAGACAATAATTAACAATAACCTGAGAGTTGGCAGGTAATCGACCGCCCCACTTTTCAAACTGTCGAATGGCACTACGGTAAGCTTTGCGAGTATTCTCAGCAGTAGCTGCCTGAAGGTAGTAATGAAGTATTGCATTTTTTACCGGTGGTTGTTCTTCACTATTATGTAATAACTGATTTTCTGTGGAACCCGGATTAGAACTATCCATTTTGCTTAAACCTGAAAAAACAACTCAATTTTTTGGAAAGTGTATCTACAGTACAATATATGATGGTAGAAATTTTATCATAACTTAGCATAATAGTCTTTATCATGGCTTATAAATCAAAAATTTATAACTATAAATACAAAAAATATAATGTTATATTACATATAACGTATTATGTTATTAAAAAATCTGAGGACAAACCCATGGCACGCATTGGCGTCACCTATTCTGATATTGCAAAGGCAGCAGAAGCAATCAAAACTCAAGGTCAGGAACCTACCGTTGACCGGGTTCGAGAGCATTTGGGAACAGGGAGTAAAAGTACCATAGCACCACATCTGAAACAGTGGAAAAGCAAAAGCTCAGATTTGATAAATAATAATGGTTTACCCAACGACTTGATTGAAATCGTAAAATCGTTACATGATCGTATTCATTCTTCTGCATCAAATAAGATAGAACAGGCTCAAAACGCCTTTAATACTGAAATAGAAGCACTAAAACAACAAAATAATGAAGCTAAAAAAGTAATTAATAGTTTATCTATTCAGAAAAACACACTGGAACACGATTTGAGAAAAGCAGAAACTGATAACCAGTCTTTAATGCAATCTCGTTCAGATTTAAAAACTTCACTTGAAAAATTAAGCTTTGAACATCAACAGGCTCAATCTCGCATTAATGAATTGAAAATGACAACCAGGGAATTAAAACAGGAGAATAAAGATATCCGGGAACATTTTGAGCATTATCAGCAGCACATAGCAGGAGATCGTCAACTCGAACGTGAACAGTTTCAACTGACCATCGATCAATTACAACTTCAAAATACGGATTTGTTATTACGTAATAACAAAAAGGAGGAATTACTCACCAAATTAAGAGATAAAGAACAGGCAGGACAAGTCACAATTGATTCCTTACGGACTGAAAATCAGCGCTTTCAATTAACAGAGAAAGGACAACAAAGCGAAATCAGACGTTTAACAGATCAGCTCACAATACAGGCAGAACAATACAGGCAGACTGATAATGATAATCAGAAAATTAGAGATGAACTGAATACATTATCAACTCGATATGCTGAAACCAGACAGGAATTACTACTAATAAAGCAATCTTTAAATCAAACAAAAGCAGAATTATTTAAAGCAAAGGATAAAATAACGATCAAAGACAATGATTATAAAATTCTGTTACAGGAAAAATCACTGATCCAGGGACAATTTAAGCAATTACAACGTTTACTTTAAAGTGGATATTGCCTGAAAAATAAACTATAAGCTGACAATGAAAAATATGATTTATCATACAATATTATAAAAATATTAAACAAAGCTTGTACAACAGTAACGCCATTCTTATTATTTTTTAAAAAATCTAAAAAAATACGTTACTTTAACGTAGGTTAATGAAAACGTTTTTTTCATGATTTAATATATGTTCTTCCATATGTGCAATCACTTAAAAGGGAGTTTTTATGTCAGATTTGCCTCCTATCCCCTGGGAAAGTCCTATACATAAACCGCGTTCACTTAAAATGAAACGTGCCGGAATGGTTATAGATTTGCGTCGATGCATTGGGTGCCATGCTTGCAGCATTTCCTGCAAAACTGAAAATGATGTGCCTCTGGGACATTTTCGCAACCGGGTACATTATCTTGAACAACCTGATGTAGAAACTCTCTCTTTTTTACCTATCCTATGTATGCATTGCCAAGATGCTCCTTGTATGAAAGCCTGTCCAACACAAGCTCCAACAAGATTGGCAGATGGTCGTGTTGTTATTAATCAGGATAAATGCTGTGGCATGAAAGCCTGTATTTCAGCCTGTCCATACGGTGCTATTTATATTGATGATAAATCAGGTCGGGCAGATAAGTGTGATCTATGTGCACACCGCACCTCACTTGATCTGGAACCAGCCTGTGTTGCCTCATGCCCGACTAATACATTACGTTATGGTGATCTGGGTGATCCTGATGATCCACTGGCTAAATATGCAAAAGAGCATAACGCAAAACCTTTTAAGGAAGATGCCGATACTCATCCCAGCATTCTTTATATCAAACAGGAAAAATGGATGGAACAGGCCGCAGCAACAGGTGTGCAACTTTCTCCCGAAGATAATGAGATAATTTACGAACAAAATGAGAGGTCGAAATGAATACTTATGATGCATTTACGCCTTTTGGCTGGCCAATCATTATTTATCTTACACTGGCTGGATTAGCCTGTGGTGCCAGCCTTTGTGCGGTTATTTTTTTGCGCACAGAAAATAAGGCTCGTGAGGGTCAGTCTTATGCGATTGCCAAAACCGCTTTATATATTGCCATTGGTTCTATTCTTCTAGGTACTTTATTGCTGCTGTTTGACCTACGAAGTCCCAGTCACTTTTATCTTAATTTTTCTGAATTTAACCCAACATCTGCAATTGCCTGGGGAACACGGATCATTGCTATTTTTATCATGCTGTGTATTTTTAGCCTGATCCTGTTAAATACCATGAATAACCAGGAAAAGACCAACCCCATTGGCCCGATATTAACAGGCTTATTAATATTCTTTGCACTGGCTATAGGTATTTATCCGGCACTTGTTTTAGGGCAGGCAAACATAGCCAGACCTTTGTGGGAACCACTTCTGTTGATGCCTCTTTTTCTATTGCTCGGCCTGGACAGTGGTTTCGCTCTGGTTCAGTTATTAACCTTTAACAAGTGGAATGAAGACACTCTGGAACAAATAAGAAAGCTGGATTTAGCTGCCATTATCGGCCAGGTTATTTTGTTTGCCCTGTTGGTGTCAATAAGTTCATTTTCAGCTACTGGAATGAATCGGCTGTTTTTCGGTGAATTTGCATTATGGTTCTGGATCGGTGTTGTTTTAATTGGCTGGGTACTGCCGTTTATTACCAGTTCCAGTCACTTTCCTAAAAAAAGAACAATCATATTAACTCAACTCGGTTTGCTTTTTGGGGCGTTTGCACTAAGAACGGTTATTGTTTTTAGTGGTCAGGGCGCGCAGGCATTTATTGGCACTTAATAAGGATGTTTAATTAAATGAATCAAAGTAATAATAAACAAAACGAAAGAAAATTAAACAGACGGGATTTTCTCAAGTTGGGAGGTGCTCTTACTATAGGTGTCGCTTCTGCAGGTCTGGCTGCTCCACTGTTTAAGCCATTAAGTGGTGAGCAAACTCAACTGGATCTTAACGAGTTTATCTCAATCCGGAAAAAAGATTTTATAGATTACACCCGTGCCAGGGCAACTCCCACTATTTGTTTTGGTTGCACCAATCATTGTGGGGTTATTGGCTGGGTACAGGATGGTAAGGTTCGGCGTATAGAAGGCAACCCGCTGGATCCTAACAGTCTGGGTAATACCTGTTCCAAAACACATGGCATGATCAGTTATACTTATTACCCCGAGCGGCTGTTATATCCGATAAAACGTGTCGGTAAACGGGGCGAAGGAAAATGGCGCCGGATCAGTTGGAAGGAAGCCATTCAGGAAGTGGGTGATCGCCTGAAAACCTGTCGTGAATCAGGCCATCCCGAACGCTTTATTTTTCATTATGGTCGCGATAAAACCAAGGGCTTTACAAAACGTTTTACCAATGCTTTTGGTACCCCTAACCGCTTGAACAGACGGGCTATTTGCAGTTCCAATCGTCGGGTGCCGTTAATGAGTTATTACGGCCGTGATTTTGAGTGGGAAACACAGGATATGGAGAATACTAGATATATCCTTAATTTTGGCTGTAATCCCATGGAAGCCTACCAGGGCGGTCTGTACATGATGCACCGCATACAAAAGGCACGGGTCGATAATGGCGCTAAAATGGTGTCTTTTGAAGTCAGACCTACAGCAACAGTCAACTGTTCCGAGGAATACTTCAAGGTGATGCCGGGTTCCGATGGCGCCATTGGTTTTGCCATGGCCAATGTGATTATTGATGAAGGTCTGGTTGATAAAGCCTTCTGGGAACGCTGGGCCAATATTCCATTAGCTGAGATTAAAGAGCATATTAAAGACTGGACACCTGAACATGCTGAAAAACTGAGTGGGGTTGCAGCAAAAGACATCCGCCGCATTGCTATTGAATTTGCCAAAGCAGCACCCCATTGCACGACCATGACTGCCCGAGGCTCAGCAAAACATTATAATGGTACTCAGGGTGATCGCGGTCTGAGAATGCTGGATGTTCTGGTGGGTAATGTTGGGCGTAAAGGCGGTTTGTGCCTGAGTAGTGGCAGGATGTGGGGTGGCGGAAAATATGGTCAGGAAGGTTTGCCATCGGTGTCACAGCCAAAACCCAAACCTCCCAAGCCTAAGGCGTTTACACCGGGTACGGCAGCCTATGAAGATTTACCTGCCGATATTAAAGAAAAAGTGGCACGACTGGATCCACAATGGCAAAAGAAATATTGGGGTGAACTGGCTACCCCTGCTGAATATCCTCTGTCATGGAACTGGTATGGTATGAAAGTAGGACAGCTGGTACAACCTTATATTCGTGAAGGTCGGGCAAAGGTGGATGTTTATATGTCCTATACCTACGGAGCCGCTTATGGCTATCCCGAGGCCAAGGTATGCCGCGAAGTTTTACTGGATGAGAAGTTGGTGCCTTTTCATGTTGCCATTGACATTGATTATAGTGAACATGCCGCTCTGGCGGATATGATCCTGCCAGAAGCAACCAGTCTGGAGCGCTGGGATCCCCATTCAACCAACTGCTATGGTCTGATTCCTTATACCGGTATCCGCCAGCCACTGGTCAAGCCTCTGGGTGAAGCACGGGAAATCCAGGTCATTTTCCGTGACCTGGCGCATCATATTGGCGGTGGTATGGAACAATATTTTAACTATGAAAATGTCGAAGACTTCTATAAGGAATGGTATAAGAATGTCTCGGCAAAAATCCCGGGTGGCTGGGAAGAATTTAAACGTCGTGGTATCTGGCAAGACTCTGATCGCGCAAAAGATTATGAACTTTATGAGCGTCCGGTTCCAGACAAAGAATTGTTGGGCAGTACGACTGACCCCGTTACAGGGGTTATTAGCAATACCATCAAAGGTAAAAAACGCTCAGTGGGTATTATGATGCCAAATCCTGAGACCGGTGAAATGGAAGCTGTACGCGGCTTTCCGACACCCTCCAGAAAAATCCAGGTGTACGATCCGGTCTTTCCACTGGCAGCCAAAAGTGCCGGTTTACCGGAAGGGGATCCAAATGGTAATGCCTTGCCCACTCTTTTTACCATTCCAGGTTTTGATGAATTAAAAGAAGATGACATGATTTTAACCACGTTTAAATGGAATGTGCATACTCAGGGTCGATCTTCACAGTGGGAATTTCATGCTGAAATAGTACATACCAATCAGTTGTTTATAAACACCAAAACCGCTCAGAAAATGGGCTTGAAAACAGGCGATGAGGTAGAGATAACGGTACAGCGACCCAAGGGATTAACCTATCGAGGTGGTATTAACGAAGTCGTGGGTGTGGTCAGAAACAAGGTTCGTCTGCTCGATGGCGTACATGAGCGGGTAGTCTGCTTTGCCCATGCCGGTGGACACTGGGAACATGGTGCTGTTGCGCGCGCAGAAAATAAAGAAAGCCTGCCCATAAAAGAGCCAGATAGCGGCCTGAAAAAAGACTTTTCAAATGATATTTGGTGGTCAAAGGAACGGGGCGGTACTGGAAATGGGGTGGCAATGAATGACGTTTTACCCATCAATCCATCTCCTTTAGTGGGTGGGCAAAACTGGTTTGACAATATATGTCAGATACGAAAAATTTCATGAGTGAAGTATCATGCTCACAAAAAGCCGTTATTTTTTCACTACTTGGACGTATTTTTATTGCTGAACTAGACAGGAAAAGTCTGGCAGACCTGCAAGAGCAACAGATATCGTCAGTTTTTGAAAAACTCCAAACGGGTTGTAAGAGTTATCTGATAAATACGCAATGGGATGATAAGCAAATAGAACTGCTGGCTTCTGAATATTGTCATTTATTTATCTTACCAAAAAAGTCGGGATTATCATTAAGGGCAAGCCACTGGATGACAAATGATGAATCCAGCCATTTAGCACAACTTGAAACCATTATCAGCAATCTTGATACTAATCTTGATACTTCGGTTATCAACTATGATGCTAGCAACTTACCGGGAGATCATCTGGGTGTATTACTCTACTTTTTAAGTGCTGTCTACAGCTCAGATAATAAAGAAATTCAAAAGCTGGGAGCCTCATTAACAAAACTTTCCCTGCTACCCTGGATTGCCAGGTTTAATGATAAATTGTTACAGAGCAGCACCAACCCACTGTATCGTGCCAGTGGGGAACTCCTGTTGCAGATGTTAGATTATGAAGAACATTAAACATATTCAGGATAATAGTAAACCGGATCCTAGTCTTTAACCTGCTCTATTTCAGTTATTGCCTGCTTGCTCTTATGTTTTATTAACGGCAACATGGCATTTGTCAGACCCACCATTTTTGAACTGTAATAGACAAGCATACTGCCAACAAGTCCCATATTGAAAAGAAACACACCTGCCAGAGTAATGGCACCAGGTATTATTGAGGTTAAATAATTGGTACGCATATTAGTTTCAAAAAATCTGGAAATTTCGAATAAGGATTTTAGTTTCTTTAAATCACCATCCATTAAAATAATCTGGGCAGTATCAGTGGCGACACTTGAAGCACCGCGTAACGAGATAGATACATTAGCCTGTTTTAAGGCGATGGCATCATTAATTCCATCACCAACATAAGCTACAAATTTTCCATCTTCACGCAGTCTGGCAATCAGTTCTGCTTTTTTTTCAGGCAGTGTTTCAGAAAAATAATTTTCTATGCCTAATTCATTGGCAAGTTGACGAGTCGGTTGCTCGTGATCACCAGAAATAATAGCGACTGAAATACCTTGGGCTTTTACATAATTAATAATTTCTTTGGCTTCCGGGCGAATACAGGCTTGTAATTCCAGAATTCCGGCTAGTGTTCCATCGACAGCAACATACACCAGCGAATGTCCCCTGGCATCAGATTCAGTTTTTAAACTCTGGATCTGATCTGGAAAACATATACCCTGTAATTCCATGTACTTCGCACTACCTACCTGTACAAGCCTGGTATTTATTTTGACTTCAATACCGTAGCCAATCTTATATGCGGTTTCCTTAATATTGGGCAAATCTATCTGACGTTGTTCTGCAGCTGTGAGTATAGCCCTGGCAATAGGATGGGTTTGTCGATATTCAGCCGCTGCAGCGTAAGACAGCAAAGTTGCTTCGTCAAAAGGTTCAAAGGGATGGAGATGGCTAAGCTGTGGTTGCTCCATGGTCAATGTACCGGTTTTATCAAAAACCAGGGTATCCACTTTTTGCAGCATTTCCAGTGAACGGCCATCTTTTATCAATATGCCATTGGCTGCCATAATATGTAAAAAATTCAATACACTGATCGGCCCATACAGTTTCATATTGTAACCAAATGCCGTCCAGATAATAGCCATCGCCGCACCTGGGCCAAGCAAGGGTAAAGTTAAGCCACTGACAACCAGGGTTGGTGCAATAAAATCATCCGCTATCTGTTTGCCTCGTAAACGCAGGCTTTCTTTATACTCCTGTGTTTTTTCCAGAATCAGCCCAATTTTTGCCGCATTGGTATCGGAACCAGCATTTTCTACTTCAATCAGAATTCGTCCACCTAATACCAGGGTAGAGGCAAAAACCTTCCCTCCTGCTTCTTTTTCTATTGCTTTTAGCTCTCCTGTCAGTGCATGCTGATCAACGCTTGCCAAACCCTCGATTATCATGCCATCAACCGGAATAATCTCACCTGCATTGACGACCACTATATCCTGCTTTTTTACCGCCTCCATAGGTATCTCAACTTCAGTGCTTTCTTTTAGCACCCATACAGATTGTTGTTTTTGACTAAAACTATTAATTAATTGTTTATGTGATTGCTGTTCGGTTCGAGCCAGTAATTTCTGGCATAGTAAACTTGTAAAAGTGATAAAAACAGCCAAAAAGAAAAATCCTGATGCCAACAGACTAATTACAGAAATAATTTCAATAAGCTCGGTGGTTATCTGCCCTTTCTTCAAATTTTGGAATAATTTCTTAAATACAGGAGTAAAAATATATAGCGTGGCAATACCGGCTATGGGCAGCAGGGGGGCATAGAACCAGGTGCCTATCAGGGATAGACCCATTAAGCCTATAGATCCTTTAATGTTTTTATTCAATTTTCTTTCTGAGGAAGTAGCAGAGACATCCAGTTGATGATTTTCATTCACCATAGTCATCTGTTTAATTTGTTGAGCACGCAATTTATCGCCACTCATAGAAATGTTGAGGATTTCTTTAGCCGCAAGTATACCGGTTCTGGTTTTTTGATAAAGACTGGATGGTTTGATTTTCCGTTTTAGTTTAGAAAGCTGGTTTTTATTTAATGTGTTATTTATAAGTTGACGATTTTGAAGATATCGAGTACTTCTTGTACCAAAAAACACCCCGCCACCGAATAAAAATATTTGAATTAGCATTGCAGGAAATCCGTAGCCAAAGGCAATATTTTACAGCTATAACTATCGCTATATTTGGTTAAACAAATATTACTGTCTATATTTTCCATGCTTCAGCCTTTATTATGATGGTTTCATATAATAAAACACGAAAGCTATTAAGTACACTCTATATATAATCATATATAATGC